>CAXRFJ010000138.1:0-8872 GCA_964229475.1 Rubrivirga sp. | reverse complement strand
TGCTCGACGGCCTGCCCCACGCCGTGTTCTACCACCTCGCGCAGACCGGGCTCGACGTCGGGCTCGTGCTCGACCAGCTCGGCCTCGACGGCTAGGCCCGCCTCGGGAGGCCGCGGCGGGCGGTATCGGAATCCTCCGTGCAGGAAGCGCTTTGTTCGCCGGGGCCCGGGAAGGACCCGGGGGCCGAGCGCGTCGGAGCGCCAGATGATGCGCTCCCCGATGTCCGACGCCCTCCGCCGCCAGTCGCTCACGCTCACCGCGTTCCTGGCCGCCCTCTCCGCCCTCGCCTCGCTGTCCATCGACATGGGGCTGCCGGGGATCCCGGCGCTCGAGGCCGCGCTGCCGTCGGCCGCCGGGCAGGGCGCGCTCACGCTCAGCCTGTTCATGGTCGGGTTCGCGGTCTCGCCGCTCGTGGCCGGGCCGTTTTCGGACCGCTTCGGCCGGCGGCGGTCGCTCCTGATCGGGCTCGTCGCGTTCACCGCGTCGGCCCTCGTCTGCGCCGCCGCGCCGACGTTCGGGACGCTCCTCGGCGCGCGGCTCGTGCAGGGCGCCGTCGCCGGGCTGTGCGTGACGCAGCCGCTCGCGATCGTCCGCGACCTCCTCGACGGGGCCGACGCCCGGAAGCAGATCGCGCAGGTCGCCGTCGTCCTCGGCCTCTCGCCGCTCGCGGCGCCCGTGCTCGGGGGCGTGGTCATGGCCTGGGGCGGCTGGCGGACGATCTACTTCGTCCAGGCCGCCATCAGCGCGCTCCTGTTCGCGTGGACGCTCGTCGCCTTCCCCGAGTCGCTCCCGCTGCGGCGGCGCCAGCGCCTCGACGTCCGGCAGGTCTCGCGGAGCTACCGCGCCGTGTTCGGCAACCGGACGTTCCTGGGCTACGCGCTCGTCTACGCCGTCGGGTTCGGGGCCCTGTTCACCTACGTCGCCGGCTCGCCCGACGTGTTCATCGGCGAGTTCGGGCTGAGCGAGCGGGCCTACTCCGGCGCGTTCGCGCTGACGGCGTTCGGCCTCGTCCTCGGCTCGCTCCTCAACTCGCGGCTGACGACGACGCCGGGCCGCCGCGTGCTCCAGGTCGGGCTGGCGGTCGGGCTGACGTGCTCGCTCGTCGCGCTCGGGCTGGCCGCGACGGGTCACCTCACGGCCGGCGTCCTCGTCGGGCTCGTGTTCGCCGTTATGATCGCGTTCGGGGCCATCTCGCCGACGGCCAACCACGAGGCCATCCAGCCGCTCCCGCACGTGGCCGGGGCCGCCTCGGGCTCCATCCGGAGCGTGCAGATGGGGATGGGCGCCAGCGCGAGCGCCGCGTTCACCGTCCTCGCCGGCGGCCTCTTCCCGGACCCCGCGGTCGCGATGACGGTCCAGATGAGCGCGCTCATGCTGGCGACGGTCGGCGTCTACGTCCTCCTCGTCCGCGGCACGCCCGACGGCGCTACGGCGTAGCGGGCGCCGACGCGCGGACCCGCCGGCGGACGGCGTCGAACGCGGTCGGGTCGGTGGCGGGCGCGCCGGCCGTCTCGACGCCCTCGGCCGCGAGGCGGGCCGCCTCGATCCGGTCCTCCCCCAGCGGGTGCGTCGCGAACCACCGCTCCAGCGGCCCCGGCGCGCGCTGGCGGAGCGCCGTGAGCGTCTCGAACATGGCCGCCATCCCGTCCGGGTCGTAGCCGGCGGCGGCGAGGTAGCCCAGCCCGAGCCCGTCGGCCTCCTCCTCGTCGGACCGCGAGAACCGCGCGAGCGCGCTCTGCCCGACGAGCTCGGCCACGATCTGCCGGATCACGCCCGGGTCGTCGCCGAGCACGAGGCCCGCGACGAGCGACAGCCCGTAGGCCTTGACCATCCGCTCGGTCCCGTGGCGCGCCGCGCCGTGGGCGACCTCGTGGGCCACGACGCTCGCCAGCTCGTCCTGCGTCTCGGCCGCCGCGATCGTCCCCGCGTTGACGTAGACGTGGCCGCCCGGGAGCGCGAACGCGTTGACGGCCGGGTCGGCGAGGACGGTGAACGTCCAGTCGCGGTCGGCCAGCTGGGTCTGGCCGGCGAGGGCGTCGCCGAGGCGGTCGAGGTAGGCCTGCGCCTCCGGGTCCGGCAGCGGGTCCGTCTGCGCGTCGACCTCGGCCGCCAGCTCGTCGCCGAGGGCCCACTCGTCGTCGAGCGACATGAGGTTGACGTCGCCCCGGTTGACGCCGGAGCACGTGCAGCCGGGGACGACGGCGAACGCGGCGAGGAGGGCGAGGCAGGCGGTGCGCATGGCGGGGGGATCCGGGCGGGGCCAACGCCGGAGCCGCCGCGGGTGTCCCCGTCCCGGCCGGTCCGCGGGCCTCGCGCGGCGGAGCGGGCCGCCGCGTCTTCGCCCCGAATCCCCCCCGCCTCGGCGGTGCCGTCACCGAGGCCGCCGGAGCTTGGCGGTTCGCTCCTCCCGGCCGCCCCGGCCCGACCGCATGCCCCAGCTCCGCAACGTCGCCATCGTCGCCCACGTCGACCACGGCAAGACCACCCTCGTCGACTCGCTCCTCTGGCAGTCCGGCACCTTCCGCGACAACCAGGAGGTCGCCGAGCGGGTCATGGACTCGATGGACCTCGAGCGCGAGAAGGGGATCACGATCATGGCCAAGAACACGGCCGTCCGCTACACGCCCGAGGCCGGCCCCCACGCCGGCGAGGAGATCAAGATCAACATCGTCGACACGCCGGGCCACGCCGACTTCGGCGGCGAAGTCGAGCGGACGCTCCGGATGGTCGACGGCATCATGCTGCTCGTCGACGCCGCCGAGGGGCCGCTGCCGCAGACGCGGTTCGTCCTGTCGAAGGCGCTCGCGCTCGGGCTCGAGCCGATCGTCGTCATCAACAAGATCGACCGGGGCGACGCCCGCGCCGAGGAGGTGCTCAACGAGGTCTACGACCTCTTTATCGACCTCGACGCGAACGAGCACCAGATCGAGTTCCCCGTCATCTACGCCGTCGCCCGCGACGGCCAGTGCACGACGGAGCTCGGCGCCGAGCTCACGGACCTCCGCCCCATCTTCGACGCCATCGTCGACACGATCCCGGCCCCGGCCGGCGACCCCGACGCGACGCTCCAGGTGCTCGTCACCGACGTCAAGCCGGACAACTTCCTCGGGCCGATCGCCATCGGGCGCGTCGTCAACGGGACACTCAAGCAGAAGCAGCGCGTGCTCCTCTGCAGCCGCGACGGCTCGCGCAAGGCGGCCCAGGTCACGCAGCTGTTCGTGAGCGAGGGGCTCGAGCGCGTCGAGGCCGCCGAGGCCCCGGCCGGCGAGATCATCCTGGCCGCCGGGCTGGCGGGCATCGGCCTCGGCGAGTCCGTGACCGAGATCGAGACCCCGAAGCCCCTCGAGCCGGTCGCCGTCGACGAGCCGACGCTCTCGATGGAGTTCCGGATCAACGACAGCCCGTTCGTCGGGCGCGACGGGAAGTACGTGACGTCCCGCAACCTCCGCGACCGGCTCCTCAAGGAGGGCGAGTCGAACCTCGCGCTCCGCATCGAGGAGACCGACTCGGCCGACACGTTCCTCGTCTTCGGCCGCGGCGAGCTCCAGATGGCCATCCTCATCGAGCAGATGCGGCGCGAGGGCTTCGAGTTCGCCGTCGGGATGCCGCAGGTCATCACGAAGGAGGTCAACGGCCAGACGCACGAGCCGTACGAGCGGGCGACGATCGACGTGGCCGAGGAGTTCATGGGCGTCGTGATCGAGACGCTCGGGACGCGGAAGGGCCAGATGGTCGAGATGAAGAACAACGGCGGCGGGCGCGTCCGGATGACGTTCGAGATCCCGGCGCGCGGGCTCATCGGCTACCGGACCGAGTTCCTCACCGACACGAAGGGGACGGGCCTCCTCACGCACCTCTTCGACGGGTACCGCCCGTGGGCCGGCCCGATCACGCACCGCGCGACGGGCGCCATCGTCTCGGACCGCCAGGGCGCCGTCACGGGCTACACCGTCGTCAACCTCCAGGAGCGCGGCCAGCTGTTCGTCGGCCCGCAGGACGAGGTCTACAACGGGATGGTCGTTGGCGAGAACGCGCGCGACGAGGACATGGAGGTCAACCCGACCAAGGAGAAGAAGCTGACGAACATGCGCGCGTCGGGCTCGGACCACTTCGAGAAGATGAACCCGCCCAAGCGGATGTCGCTCGAGGAGGCCATCGAGTGGATCCGCGAGGACGAGCTCATCGAGATCACGCCCCACTTCACGCGCCTCCGCAAGCGCCACCTCGACCCGCACGAGCGGAAGCGCGCCGCGCAGGCCCGCAAGCAGGAGGCGTAGGCCGCCCTCCGCCCGCCTCGGCGACGCGCCCGAGGCGGGCGGCCTCAGCGGTGCGCGCGGAGCAGGACGTCGTCGCCCGACGGCGCGAGCAGGAGGAGCGGGATCGCGGTGGCCGGGAGGAAGGCGACGTCGGCCGCGAGCGTGTCGGTGATCGCCGCCTCGCACCGGTCGCCGTTCGCGTCGTGGACGAACCAGACCTCCCAGCGCTGCCCGTCGGTCTGGCTGCGGAGGTCGAACGCGTGCGCTTCGCACCCGCCGCCGTACCAGACGACGGCGCGGAGCGTGTCGCCGTCGAGCGTCGCCGACCGGACCGTATAGGCGTCGCCGAGGTCGGGCCGGTCGAGGTCGCCGACGGAGTCGCAGGCGGCGAGGGACAGAGCAGCGAGGAGCGCGAGACGGGACATGGCACGGAGGCGGGTCCGGCCAAGCTATCCGCTCGTCCCGCGCGATCAAGGCCGATCGGCGCGCACCGCCTCGGCGCGGACGAGGGCGAGGAACGACCGGTAGACGCGTGGGAAGTCGGCGTCGAACGGGACGCGGTTGTGGTCGGCGAAGGCGAACACGGCGAGGCGCTTGCGGCCGGGCGGCAGCGGCGAGGCCGCGTACAGCTCCCCGCTCATCCACGCCGGGATCCGCCCGTCGAGCGCGCCCGTCAGCAGGAGCAGCGGCGACGCGATCTCGCGGACCGGCCCCAGGCTCCCCTCGCCCCGCAGCGCCTCGTCCACCCGGAGGCGGACGAACGGCCGGAGGACGGGGAGCGCGCCGAGCCGCGCGTCGGCGTAGGCCTCCGTCGTCGTCGCCGAGTTCTCGAGGACGACCCCGCCCGCCTCGCGGTGCGCGCCGACGTGGCTAGCGAGGAAGCTCCCCAGCGAGTGGCCGTGGACGACGACGCGCTCGGGCCCGACCTCGGCCGCGACGGCGTCGAACCACGCGAGCGCGTCGGCCTTGAGCGCCTCGACCGACGCCTCGCCCCCGCTCCGCCCGTAGCCGCGGTGGTCGACCAGGACCACGTCGGGGCCGAGGCGGAGGATCGGGACCAGCTTCTTCAGGCCGAGCCACGACATCCGGAAGCTGTTGCCGCCGAAGTAGAGGACCGTCGGCCGCGCGGCGTCGGGCGCCGCGTGGCGCGCGCGGAGGCCGGCGAGCCGGACGCCGTCGGGCGCAGTGACGGAGACCGGCGCGAGCGTCGTGCCCGGGACGGCCGCAGCGACGGCGGCCGGGTCGAGCGCGAGTCCGTCCACCTCGGCGTCGAGGCGGGGGTGGAGGACGTGGCCGGGCCCGACGTCGAGCGTGACGCAGCCGGACAGGAGGAGGGCGAGCAACAGGAACCGCACCTCACTACCCTACGGGGGCCGGAGCGGGGCCGGCCTGATGCGGACGCACTACACGGCGGCACCCGGCGCGCGCTCGGTAGGTTCAGGGCGCCCCCTCTCCCCCGCCTGTGGACTTCCTGCCCGTCCCCGACCTCCCGGTCACCGACCCCGTCCTCGTCGTCGCCATCACGATGGGGATCCTCCTGGTGGGGCCGCTCCTGTTCGAGCGGTTCCGGATCCCGGGGCTCGTCGGGCTCATCGCGCTCGGCGCCGTGGCGGGCCCGAGCGTGACGGGGCTGCTGGAGCGCGACGCGACGTTCGTGCTGCTCGGCACGTTCGGCCTCCTGTACCTCATGTTCATGGCGGGCGTCACGCTCGACCTGGCCGAGTTCGCCCGCCAGCGGACGCGGGCGCTCGCCTTCGGCGCGCTCTCGTTCGCCCTGCCGATGACGCTGGCCCTCGCGCTCGCGCCCTCGCTCCTCGGCTACGAGCTGACGGCGGCGGCGCTCCTGGGGAGCATCGTCGGGAGCCACACGCTCCTCGCGCTGCCCCTCGCGGGCCGGCTGGGCGTGGCGAAGAACAGCGCGCTCGTGGTCGCGACCGGCGCCACGCTCGTGACCGACCTCCTCTCGCTCCTCGTCCTCGCCGTCGTGCAGGGGCTCGTCGGCGGCGACGCCGGGGCGGCGTTCTGGCTGGCGTTCGCGGCGAAGGCCGCCGTCTGGGCCGCGGCCGTGCTGTGGCTCCTGCCGAAGGCCGCGCGCGCGTTCTTCCGGCGCGTCCGGCGTGAGGACGACGCGGCCTTCGCGTTCCTGCTCGCCGCGGTGTTCCTCTCGGCGTGGGCGGCGTCGCTGGCCGGGCTGGCCCCGATCATCGGCGCGTTCCTGGCCGGCATCGCCCTGAACCGGCTGATCCCGAAGCAGAGCCCGCTCATGACGCGGCTCCGGTTCGTCGGCGACGCGATCCTCGTCCCGTTCTTCCTCGTGTCCGTCGGGCTCCTCGTCGACGTCCGCGTGCTGGGGTCGCTGCAGGTGTGGACGTACGCCCTCCTGTTCACGTCGCTCGTCGTGCTCGGCAAGGGCGGGGCCGCGTTCCTCGGCATCCCGCTCTTCAAGTTCTCGCGCGACGAGGCCGGGACGGTCGCCGGCCTCACGTTCCCCCAGGCCGCGGCCACGCTGGCCGTCACGCTCATCGGGTTCGAGATCGGGCTGTTCTCGCAGACCGTTGTCAACGCCGTCGTCCTCGTCATCGTCCTGACGTGCCTCATCGGGCCGAGCCTCGTGCAGGCGTTCGGCCGCCGCGTGGCGCTCGCCGAGGCCGACGAGCCCTACGAGCCGGCCGACGCGCCGGAGCGGATCCTCGTCCCGCTCGCCAACCCGGACACGGCCGAGGACCTCATGGAGCTCGCGCTCCTGCTCCGGAGCCCGCAGAGCGAGGAGCCGGTCTACCCCATCGCCGTCGCCCGCGGCGGGCCCGACGAGGCGGCGAACGTGGCCGCGGCCGAGCGGCTCATGGAGCGGGCCGTCCTCCACGCGACGGCCGCCAGCGTGCCCGTCTCCCCGACCGTCCGGATCGACGAGAACCCGGTGCGCGGGATCGTCCGCGGCGCGCGCGAGCTCCGGGCGTCGGAGGTCGTGGCCGGGTGGAACGGGCAGCGGACGCCCGGCGCGCTCGTCTTCGGCCGCGTCATCGACGGGGTGCTGGAGGAGAGCCGGGCGATGGCGATCGTGGCCCGGCTCTCGGCCCCGCTCGCGGCGGCCCAGCGGCTCGTGGTCGTCGTCCCGCCGCAGGTCTACCGCGAGGTCGGCTTCGGGCGGGCCGCCCGCGTGATGAAGGTGCTGGCGGCGCAAAAGGGGCTCCGGCTCCTCGTCATCGCCCCCGAGGCGGACGCGGCCGAGGTCGAGGCCCGCTTCGCCGCGACCCGCCCGGAGGCGACGATGGAGGTCCAGGCGGTCGACGGCTGGTCGGTCCGCGTGCTCGACGAGGTCGTGCAGACGGGCGACGTCCTCGCGCTCGTGGGCGTCCGCCGGGGGACCGTCGCGTGGCGGCCGGCGCTCCAGCGGCTCCCGCGCGTGCTCGCGCGGCGCTACCCCGACGTCGACCTCCTCTCGATCACGCTCTCCGAGGCCGACGTCGTCCCGCTCCTGGCCGAGGCCGTCGACGGCGACGGCGTGGCCGACCTGACGCTCCCGGCGGACCACGTCGCGCTCGGCCTCGCGCCCGACGCGCCCGAGCCGCTCCTCCGGCGGATCTTGCTCGGCGGCTTCCCCCACGAGCCCCGGACCGCCGCCGCCCTCGCCGCCCGCCTCGCCGCCGACGACTCCGACGACGCGCCCGAGATCATGCCGGGCGTCGTGTTCTACCACGCCCACGTGGCCGAGGTCGAGGTGCCGCAGACGTTCGTCGGCGTGTGCCCGAAGGGCGCGCGGATCCCGCACGCGGGCCAGCCGGCGCGCGTGATCGTCGTCCTCCTGGCGCCGGCGGCGATGCCGCCCGAGGCCTACCTCCGGCAGCTCGCCGTCACGGCCCAGCTCGTCCGCTCCGACGCGACGGTCGAGGCGCTCGTCGAGGCCGCGTCCCCCGAGGACGCCCGCGACCTCCTCTTCGACACGCTCCGCGACGACCTCGACGGCGGCGACTCGGCCCGCGCCGACCGGGCCGCGGGCTCGGCCGTGGAGGCGGAGGCCCGGGCGGAGTAGGACGCCGCAGGCGCGCGGCGTCGGTCGGGGGCGCCCGGGGCCGCCGGATCTGCGAACGCGCGGCCGAGGGGCCGCCAAGACTCCGTGGAGCCGGTCAAGTCGGGGGCCCCGGCGACGATACCTGGCGTAACTCCTGTCCTCCGAGTGGCGTCTCTCCCACGCCCGTCCCCGAGACCGATGCCCCCGCCCGTCGAAGCCCCCTACGAGATCGTCCCCGCCGGCCCGCAGCTGCGGTCGGTCGCGTGGAAGCAGGTCGGCTTCCTGGCGGTCGTCGTCGGCGCCGCCGGGGATCGGCTGGGCGTCGGTGAGGAAGGCGTAGTGGCTCGTCGCGTCCGTCGCGCGTTCGCGGACGGTCAGGCCGAGGGCGCGCGTGTAGAACTCCGTCTGGCGGTCGAGGTCGGCGACGTCGAGGCGGAGGTGGCCGAGGCGGGCGGGCATGCGTCGGGGAGGCGGGGGGACGTGCGGGATGGGCACACGTCGGCCACGGTTCCAGACGGGCTCGACACTCGGGAATCCCTCGACCCCCGGACGCCTCCGGTTACACCGCCAGCGCGAGGGCGAGCCCGAGCGGCAGCAGCGCCGCGAC
>CAXRFJ010000137.1:0-21239 GCA_964229475.1 Rubrivirga sp. | reverse complement strand
CGTCAGCGTGGCCCGGGAGACGGTGACCCTCGGCGAGGGCGAGGCGCGCGAGGTGACGCTCGCGATCGAGCGGCTCGACGCGCAGCCCGCCGGCACGCTCGGCAGCGACTTCCACGTGCACGGCGGCGCGAGCTTCGACTCGACGGTCCCCGACTTCGACCGCGTGCAGGCGTTCCTCGCCGCCAACGTCGACGTGATCGTCGCCACCGATCACGACGTCGTCTGGGACTACGCGGACGCGCGCGAGGCGCTCGGCGCCGACGAACGGATGCAGATCCTCGTGGGGCTCGAGACGACGGGCCACGTGCTCTTCGACCTGACGCCCGGCAACTCCATCCCGCAGGTCATCGGTCACTGGAACGTGTGGCCGCTGGCGTTCGAGCCGAGCGGGCCGTACCGCGGCGCGCCGTGGGACGAGCTGGTGGAGCCCGGCGCGCTCGGCCTTCGCAGCGATCGCCCGAGCCTGCGTTTCGCGCCGTCGCCGGGCGATGACGAACGGGACCACGGCGAGCGCGGCCAGCCCGAGGCCGAGCGTCCAGATGAGCGCGGCGTCGGTCACAGCCGGTACCAGAGGGCGGAGTAGACGCGTGCGTGCCCGAGGCCATCGCCGTCGGCGAGGCCGGCGCGGAGGGAGAGGGCGAGCCGGCGCGCGAGGGGGGCGTGGAGGCTCGCGTCGAGGCCGTGCGTCGTGAGCGTCTGGTCGCCGGCCGGCGACCGCGTGAGGCGGTAGCCGAGCGTCGCGCGGGCGGAGCGGATCGAGGCGGTGAGCCCGCCGGACGCGTAGACCGCGCGCCGGTCGTCGCGGTCCCAGACGGTCGCGGCGGCGTCGAGCCCGAGCGGCAGCGCGCCGAGCCGGGCGAGCCGCACGCCGCCGGTGACGGACTGGCTCCAGTCGCGGTCGGCGGCGCTGCGGAGGGCGAGGTCGGCCCGGAGGGTGGCGGGCCCGACACGGGCGGAGGCGCCGGCCCCGACGGCTCGGCTCGGCAGGAAGACGACGGCAAGCGCGGCGCCGTCGGCGACGGACGGGCGGTACTGGCGGGCGTAGCCGCGGAACGTGAGCGTGCGCGTCGGGGAGACCGAGAGGCGGGCGCCGAGGCGGGCGAGGTCCCACGCCTCGCCGGGCCGCGCGTCGGCCAGGAGCTCGCCGCTGGCGCGGAGGCGGAGGTCGCCCGCCGTGTGGGTCGCGCTGACGCTGGCGCCGGCGAACGGGAGCGTCCCGTCCGAGACCACGGCGCCGCCAGAGGCCGTCGCGTACAGGCGGACCGGCCCGCCTCGGCGGCTCGCGTGGGCGTAGGCGAGCGCGCCGGGCTGGTCGCCGGTCGGGAGCCCCGCTGTCCGCGCGGCCCGCCAGCCGGCGACGACGCCTGCGCCGAGGTCGTCGCCGCCGACGCCGAGGTCGGCCCCGTCCCAGGGGCCGGTAAAGCGCTCGTGTCGCGGCACGAACCGCCCCAGGCGGACGCGTGCGCCGGCCACGTCTCCCTCGAGGTCGAGCGCGTAGAGCCGCCTCTCGACCCCGTCGTCGGCCACCGCGCCGTCGAGTGTGCGGACCTGCCCGCGCCCGTAGACGCGGGCGCGCCAGCCGCCGGGCAGGCCGGTCACGTCGGCGCGGAGCGCGGCGAACGGCGTGGCGAACTGGCGCGTCGTCTCGACCGCGCCGAACGTCGTCGTGCTGGCGAGCGCGTCGGCGCCGAGCTGGACGCGGCCGGTCACGCGGATCGGGCTCCGCGGGCGCGTCGCTCTCGGCGCGGGCGCGTCGAGGATCGACGCTCGCTCCGGCACGGCCGGCTCCGCCTCGGGCGGGGCGTCGACCGCCGCCTCACGGGTCGGGAGCTCGATCTCCACCACCTCGCCGCGCGTGAGCGCGAACGGCTCGGCCGCGGGCGTCACCCGGGCCGACGCCCGCGCCGCGCTCACGACGAGCACGGGCCCGAGGCGGGCGCCCGCGCGCCAGACGTCGAGCGTGTCGCCGGCCGCCACGCCGTCGTCCCGGCCGATGTCGAGGTAGGCGTCGGCCCCCGCGATCTGGGTGACCGTCGCGGGCAGGCGCGCGGCGTCCTGCGCCGCGGCGGACAGCGCGACGAGGGCAAGGAGCCACGGCGTGAGCTCCCGCATCATCGGCGGCGCGGGCGCCCGAGGCCCCCGACGTCGTCCTCGCCGGTCGGGTGGCACGAGTAGCACGCGGTGCTCTCATAGACGTAGCCCCCCACCTCGTCGTGATCGTCGTCGGTGTCGGCCTGGTTGTGCTCGTGGCAAGTGACGCAAGAGAACACGCCGGCGTCCGCCGGGTCCACGTGACAGGTCTGGCACGAGGACCACTCGCCGGCGTGTTTCCCGGAGTAGATCGGGAAGCCGGCGTGCTCGAACGTCGCCCCGGGCCACTGGTCGGTCGTGTGGCAGTCGAGGCACGCCGTCGGGAAGCCGGTGTGGTCGGGCTGGGCGGTGGCGGCGTCGTCGGCGTGGCAACTCACGCAGTCGCCTTGCGAGGCCGGGGCCCACGGCACCTCGCCGCCGGGGCCGCTGTGGCAGGTCTCGCAGGCCAGCGTCATGTGGGCGCCGACGAGGGCGAATCCGCCCGAGACCGCGGGGTGATCCACCGCGGCCCCCGCCCACTGGTCGGTCGAGTGGCAGGCGGTGCAGGTCTCGGGGAAGCCGGTGTGCGAGGGCGTGGCGCCAGCCGCGTCGCCGGCGTGGCAACTCACGCAGTCGTCCGGCGAGGCGGGGTCCCACGGGACGCCGCCGCCCGGCTCGGAGTGGCACGTCGCGCAGGCCAGGGCGCCGTGGGCGCCGACGAGCGAGAATCCGCCCGAGGCCGCGACGTGGTCGAACCCCGTGCCGGCCCACTGGCTCACGCCGTGGCAGTCGGCGCAGGCGTCGGGGAAGCCGGCCGCGACGTGGTCGACGAAGCCGCCCGCGGTCGACTGGTAGTCGGCGGCGTGGCAGGCGACGCAGTCGGTGGGGCTGGCGGGCGTCCAGGGGACGGTGCCGTCGGGGTTGGCGTGGCACGCCTCGCACTCGGCCGCGAGGTGCGCGCCCTCGAGCGCGTAGCCGCCCGACAGCGCCACGTGGTCGACCTCCGCGTCGTCCCAGTCGTCGACGGTGTGGCACGTGGCGCAGGTCTCGGGAAAGTCGGTGTGGTCCGGCTCCGCCTCGGTCGCGTCGTCGGCGTGGCAGCTCACGCAGTCGGCGTCGGAGGCCGGCATCCACGGGAGCGCGCCGCCCGGTCCGGAGTGGCACGCGTCGCAGTCGATCGCCAGGTGCGCCCCGAGGAGCGCGAATCCGCCCGAGATCGCCGGGTGATCGACCGTCGCGCCTTCCCACCCATCGACGCCATGGCACGAGGCGCAGGTCTCGGGGAACGCGTCGTGGTCCGGCTCCGCCTGCGCGGCGTCCGAGGCGTGGCAACTCACGCAGTCGTCCTGGGAGGTCGGCGCCCACGGGGTGGAGCCGTCGGGCTCGGAGTGGCAGGTCGCACAGGCGAGCGCGCCGTGGGCGCCGAGGAGCGCGAACCCGCCCGAGAGCGTGACGTGGTCGGCCGTCGCGCCGCCCCACGCGTCGACGCCGTGGCACGTCGTGCACGTCTCCGGGAAGGCGTCGTGAGCGGGCGTCGCCGCCGCGGCGTCGTCGGCGTGGCAGCTGACGCAATCGTCCTGCGAGGCCGGGTTCCACGGGAGGGCGCCGTCGGCGCCGCTGTGGCACGCCGCGCAGGCGAGGGCGCCGTGGGCGCCCACGAGCGCGAACCCGTCGGCCTCGGCCGCGTGGTCGAACCCCTCGCCGGCCCACTGGCTGGTGGTGTGGCACGCGGCGCATTCCGTCGGGAAGCCAGCGGCGACGTGGTCGACGGGGCCTCCGGCCGTGGCCTGGTAGTCGTCGGCGTGGCAGGCGACGCAGTCGGCCTGGGACTCGGGATCCCACGGGACCTCGAAGCCGCTCTCCGAGTGGCACGCGGCGCACTCGGCGACGGCGTGGGCGCCTTCGAGGGCGAAGCCGTCCGCCAGCGCGGGGTGGTCGATGGTGGCGCCGGGCCAGCCGTCGGTCGTGTGGCACGTCGCGCAGGTCTCGGGGAAGGCGTCGTGGTCGGGCGCCGCGGAGGCCGCGTCGCCGGCGTGGCACGTGACGCAGTCGTTCTGCGAAGCCGGCTCCCAGATCGGCTCGAGGTCGGGCGTGTGGCAGGCCGCGCAGTCGAGGCTCAGGTGCTGGCCCGTCAGCGCGAACCCGCCCGAGAGGGCGGTGTGGTCGGCGGTCGCGCCGTCCCATGCCTCGACGCTGTGGCACTGGGTGCAGGTCGTCGGGAAGTCGCCGTGGTCGGGCGTCGCGGCGGCGGCGTCCTCGGCGTGGCAGCTCACGCAGTCGTCCGGGCCGGTGGCGTCGAAGCGGGCGCCGAAGTCGGGCGTCGTGTGGCACGTCGTGCAGGCCAGCGGCTCGTGGGCGCCGACGAGCGCGAACCCGCCCGAGGCGGCGGTGTGGTCGAACGGGCCGCTCGCCCACGCCGTCGTGTGGTGGCACGTCGCGCAGTCCGTCGGGAAGCCGTCGTGCGGGACCGTCGCGGCGGCCGTCGCGGCGAGGTCGTCCTCGTGGCAGGCGACGCACTCGGCCGGGAGCGGGGTGAACGCCGCCCCCTGGGCGCCGCCGGTGTGGCACGTCTCGCAGCTCACCTGGAGGTGCGCGCCCGTCAACGGGAACGCCGTCTGGGCGTGGACCTCGACGCCCTCGACGAGCGCCCAGTCGGATGGCTCGTGGCAGCTTTGGCAGGCGTCGCCCAGCGCGCCCCGGTGGACGTCGAGGTGGCACGTCCCGCAGTCCGCCCCGAGGTCGTCGAGGCCCGTGAACCGGAGGCCGAGGTGGCAGCTGGCGCACGACGCCTGCGCGTGGCGGCCCTCGAGGGCGAAGCCGGCGTCCGCCGCGTGGTCGAAGGCGGGGTCCGGGCGGAGCGGTCGCCACGCGGTCGCCGTGTGGCACGTCTCGCACGACAGCGCGACGTCGCCGTGCGGATTGCCAGCCCGGCCCGCCTCGGCGCCGCCGACGAGGGGGAACGGTGGCTGCGCCGAGGCCGACAGGGTCAGGGCGAGGAGCGCCGCGATTCCTCCGAGCGCCCGGATCGGGCGCCGTCCAGCGGGGGGGCGGAAGGAGGCGCGCCTCATGACCCGTGGCACCCGGCGCAGGTGGTGGGGAGCGGACGGAAGCGGACGAACGCCGACCCGTCCGGCGCGCGCTCCGGCGTGTGGCAGCTCGCGCAGGCGACGGCCTGGTGGGCCCCCGCCAGCGGGAACGCCGTCCGCTCGTGGTCGAAGGCGTCGACCGTGAAACGGACCGTGTCGTGGCAGGACGCGCACGACCGACCGTCGAACTGGTCGCGGTGGGGCGTCTCGTGGCACGAGGCGCACGTCGCGTCCAGCCCGCGGAACGGCTGACGGACGCGGCCGTCGGGGAGCGTCTCCGGGACGTGGCAGCTGGCGCACGCCGCCATGCGGTGCGCGCCGTCGAGGGGGAAGCCGGTACCGGCGTGGTCGAACTCGGCGAGGTCCCAGAGCGCGGTCGAGTGGCAGTCGCCGCAGGCCGTGACGCCGGCGTCGTCGGCGAAGGTGTCGCCGTGCGGGTTGAGGTCGGCGTGGCACGAGCGGCACGTCTGGGCGAGCGCGAACGTGGGCGGCTCGTCGGCGTCGCCGCCGTGGCAGGCCGCGCAGGGGACGGCGAGGTGCGCGCCGGTGAGGGCGAACGGCGTCTCCTCTGCGTGGCGCGCGGCATCGAAGCGGGCCGGCGCGAACGCGTCTTGATCGTGGCAACTCGCGCAGTCGGCGCCGCCGGGGGCGTCCTCGAACGCGCCGAGGTGGGCGTCCTCGTGGCAGGAGAGGCAGGCGTCGTGGGCGACGGCCGGGAACGTCGCGCCCTCCTCCAGCACCGTCACGCGGATGCCGTCGCGGGCGCCGGGCGTGTGGCACGCCACGCAGTCGGCCCCGGCGTGCGCGCCGACGAGGGCGAAGCCGGTCTGCCCTTCGTGGTCGAACCGTTCCGCGTCGAACGTCGCTGCCAGCCGGTCCCAGGTCGACGTCGCGTGGCACGTCTGGCAGTCGTCGCCGAGGGCGCCGTCGTGCGCGTCCTCGTGGCAGCTCTGGCAGGTGGCGGGCAGGTCGGCGAAGGGGCGGACGGCGGCGCCGTCGTCCGGGTGGCAGCTCGCGCAGTCGGCGGTGGCGTGGGCGCCGGTCAGCGGGAAGTCGGTCCGGTCGTGGCGGAACCGCTCGGCGCCGGCCCACCGCGACGCGCCGTGGCACGATCCGCAGGAGGTCGCTCCGAACTGGCCACCGTGCGGGTCGTCGTCCTCGTGGCATGTCGCACACGAGGCGGCGGTGCCGCTCCACCTCGCGTTCCGCCCCCGCCCGTGGCACGACGCGCAGTCGATCCGGACGTGGGCGCCCGCGAGCGGGAAGGCGGTCCGCCCGTGGTCGAAGTTGGGGACGCTCTGCCAGGTGCTCAGCCCGTGGCAACTGGAGCACGCGCGCCCGGTGAACTGGCGGCCGTGGGGGTCGTCGTCGGCGTGGCAGCCGGCGCACGTCGCGTCGATCCCCTCGAAGCGGGCGGCCCCCCGGCCCTCGGGCCCGTGGCACGACGTGCAGGTCGCGCGGACGTGCGCGCCCGCGAGTGCGAAGCCGGTGCTCGCGTGGTCGAAGCGCGGCACGCGGTTCCACGACGCAGGCGAGTGGCAGCTGGCGCAGTCGGTCGAGACGGACCGCGTGTGCGGGTTCTCGTCGCGGTGGCACCCTGCGCAGTCGTCGGGCAGGCCGAGGAACGTGTCGGCCAGCCGGCCCGCCGCGGCCTTCCGGCGGCGGACCTCTGGGTCGGTGATCGCCGCCGGCGTGTGGCAGGTCCGGCAGCTCACGTCGGCGTGCCGGCCCGCGAGGCGGAAGCCGGTCAGGTCGTGGCGGAAGCGCGGCTCGTCGAACCGCGCGATGTCGGTGTCCTGCCCGCGGTGGTCGCCGTGGCAGTTGGCGCACGCGCGGGCGACGTTGGCGTGGAGCCCCTCGTCGCGGCGGATCCGGTCGCGCAGCGGCTCGTGGCAGGAGAGGCACTTGGCCGGGTCGACGCCGCGCCGGCCGAGCGTGTGGCACTGCGTGCAGTTGCGGACGCCCTCGAGCTCGGCGTGGACGGCTGCCAGCTCGCCGGGGGAGATGAGCTGGGCGCGCGCCGGTCTCGTCGCGAGCACTCCGGCGAGTGCCACGAGCAGGACGAGCGGGGCGCGCGCCGTCATCCGTCGTCCCCGGCGAGGCTCGTCACGAGGCGCCGCGTCGCCTCCGGGTCGACCGTCCCGCCGTCGACCACGCGCGCCTCGACGCCTCCGGCCGACGGGCGCGCCGAGGCGGGGGAGGTCGCGGGGATCGGCGGGTGGCCGGCGGGCAGCGGGGCGGAAGGGTCCGAGAGCGGCGGCGCTGCGGTGGCGACCGGGGCCGGCGCGGCCTCCATCGCCGCGAGGCGGGCGATCGACCCCTGCGCCTGAAGGGCCAGCTCGCCGTCGCCGTCGGCGATGGGCTGCCACGCGGCGCGGGCCTCGGCGAACCGGCTCGCGTTCGCGTGCGCGGCGCCGAGGTTGTAGTGGGCCTCGTCGTCGGCGGGGAAGCGCTGGAGCATCCGCCGGCTGGCGTCGGCGACGGCGTCCCAGTCTTCGGCAGCGCCGTAGGCGAGCGCGAGGTCGAGCCACGGCTGGCGTCGCCCGGGGTCGGCGGCGACGGCGCGCTCGAGCGCAGCGGCGGCCTCGGCCCCGCGGTGGGCTCCGAGCGCCATCGCCGAAAACGCCAGCTGGGCCTCGACGTCGCCGGGCGCCGCCTCCGCCGCGGCCTTCAGCCGCATCAGCTCGGCGTGGACGCCGGGGTCGACGGTGTCCGCCGACGGCGCGGGCGCCGCGGCCGCGCTCGGGGAGGCGGGCGCCGCCGGCACGCCCTCCCCGGGCGCGGTTCCGACGTAGAGGACGAGCGCCAGCGCGAGGGCCGCGGCGCCGACCAGGGCGACGGGACGGAAGGCCATGGGTCCGGAAGCCTCGATGAACGCACCGTGAACCTACGGCGTCGGAGCGTCGATGCCCGAGAGGCGGGGCGTTTCTCCTCGCCGGGCGCCCGCGTCCGGCCGGGGTCACGTCCAGGCGTAGCCGAACGCCACCGCGACGGCGATGTGGAGCAGCAGGATCAGCCCCATCACGATCGCCAGCGGCAGGTGGACGGCGTGCCAGTAGCGGAACAGCCGGCCGAAGGGCTGGAGCACGGCGGCGCCGAGCGCCAGCCATCGCGACCGCGCCGCGAGGTCCAGCGCGGTCGCCCGCCGGTCTCCGTCCACGCCCGCCTCGGTGAGCGACTGGCGGAGGTCGCGGAGGTCGCGCCGGCTCTGCCACCCGTAGCGCACCGCGCCGACGACCGCCGAGGCGAGGCCGGTCGGCTGCGGCGGAGGGGCCGGCGTCCAGTCCCCCAGCCCGTCGCGTGCGGCCAACTCGTCGTGGAGCGCGGTCCGCTCGGCCTCGATCTCGTCGCGCGCCAGGAACCGCCCGGTCACGGCCTTCGGGATGTGGACGTAGACGTAGCGCCCGAGCACACCGCTGGCGACGACGGTCACCATGCTCCAGAACGCGATCGACACGATCCCGCCCACCTTGAACGACGTGTGCAGCAGGACGAGGAACGGCCCCAGCGTGCAGCACCAGATGTGGACCGAGAGCCAGTCGCGCAGCCGGCCCCCCCCCTGAAGCCGGCCCCCCCGCGTCCTTCTAATGTACCCGCCGACGCCGACGGCCAGCAGCGCCGTCCCCACGACCCCCAGTCGGTTGCCGACGAGACCCGTCGGGCGGAACAGGTCGTGCCCCGCGTGGTCGGGCCGGAGGGCGAGCGGCGTGAGGTAGTAGCCGAGTCCCCAGACCAACAGCGGGAGCGCGATGGACAGCCACGTCCCGCCGAGCACGGCGTAGAGCACCCGGCGCCGGCTCGGCACCGGCGCCGAGGCCGAAGGGGGCAGAGTGGCGGACGGCATCCGCCGAAGATGGCGCGCCCCTCCCGATCGGGGCAAGCGCCCCTACTGCCCCGCCGTGTAGATGCGGACTTCCTGGCCCGGGTTGAGGCGCTCGCCCCGGCTCGGCTCCTGGCGGACGACCTCCCCCTCGACGGCCCGGGGCGAGTCGACCCACAGCTCGGCCCCACGGATGGCGGCGCGCGCCTCGCTCACCGTCATGCCCACGACGTCGGGCACCGTGACCTGCCGCCCGCTCTCGACACCGGGGCTGATCCACAGCGTCACGCGCGTCCCGACCGGCACGCGGCTGTCGGCCGCCGGCTCCTGGCGCGTGATGGTGTTCTCGTACGGCGTCCGCACGGTGTCCAGCTCCACGCGGTCCACCACCAGCCCGCGGTCGCCGATGTCCTCACGGGCCTTCCCCTCCGACAGCGAGATCACGCGCGGCACCACCACGAGCTGCTTCGGGCTCACGTTGACGTAGTAAGAGATGCGGCGGCCGGGCTTGACCGTCGTGCCCGCCGCCGGGCTCTGGTCCACGATCACGTCCGCCGCGACGTTCGGGTTGTACGGTTGCTCGCGGGCTTCCCACTCGAGCCCCGCGAGGAGGAGCTCGCTGTGGGCTTCGTCCGGCGTCATCTCCTTGACGTCGGGGACCGTGACCGCGGCGTCGTGCCGGGTCCAGATCGGCATCACGGCGAAGTTGAACAGCAGGGCGAAGAGGACGAGCCCCAGCGCGATGGCGATGAGGCCGAGCCAGAAGGCGCGGTCGGTGAGGACGGACAGGAAGCCTCCGCGGTCGGAGCGTGCCATGGCGAGGGGAGCGGGGAAGCGCCCCGGGGGTCGCGGCGCGTCCTTAAAGATACCCGATGCGCCGTCGGGCTCCGCCCTCACGATCGCCTCACCTCCTCTCCATCGCCTGTCCATGGACACCCCCCGAAAGGGTCCGTACCATGGTTCTCCGCGGCAAGGGAATGGTCGTCCGCGACCGACGCCGAGCCGCCCTGTTCTCTATCGGATGACGGATCAGTTCGCCCCGCGAGGCGGCCCGGCAAAGGGTTTGTGAACCCCGCCCCGGCGCTTGCGGCCGACCCGATCCGACCCGTACCATGGGTTCCCCTCTCGCGAGGGGCAGGGCTTCAGCCCGGCAGCCGCCGGGTCTCGAAATCGAAAGACAAGAGACGATGAAGCGCTTGACACCTGACTACGGACTCCGTAGTTTAACAGGACGCCCCGGAGCCAAAGCTGGCTCGCCAGCCGACCTCCACCGGGCACCGTTCATTGAGAGACTGGAAGCATAGCGAGCCCTCGTCGGCCGCTCCGACGCCCACTTCGGTGGCGTCGTCGAGGCGGACAGACGAGATGTCAAAACCCGGACTGCTTCGGCAGTCCAAACAAACAAGCTCAACAGCAGGCGGTACCGGAGACGGTATCGCATACTCGATCCCTGACGAGAGCTTCGGCTCTCAACAGAGATCACTCTCTACTACGGAGAGTTTGATCCTGGCTCAGGACGAACGCTGGCGGCGGGCTTAACACATGCAAGTCGAACGAGAAAGGGGCCTTCGGGCCCTGAGTAAAGTGGCGCACGGGTGAGTAACGCGTAGGCAATCTGCCCTCAGGCGGGGAATAACCACGGGAAACCGTGGCTAATACCACATAACGTCGGAGGTCCGCATGGACCACCGATCAAAGGCTTCGGCCACCTGAGGATGAGCCTGCGTCGGATTAGCTAGTTGGTGGGGTAACGGCCCACCAAGGCAACGATCCGTAGCGGGTCTGAGAGGATGATCCGCCACACTGGCACTGAGACACGGGCCAGACTCCTACGGGAGGCAGCAGTGAGGAATATTGCGCAATGGAGGAAACTCTGACGCAGCCACGCCGCGTGCAGGAAGACACCCCTCAGGGGCGTAAACTGCTTTTGTACGGGAAGAACACCTCCTTTCGGGGAGGTCTGACGGTACCGTACGAATAAGGACCGGCTAACTCCGTGCCAGCAGCCGCGGTAATACGGAGGGTCCAAGCGTTGTCCGGAATCACTGGGTGTAAAGGGTGCGCAGGCGGGCCTGTAAGTCAGGGGTGAAAGCCACCGGCCTAACCGGTGAACTGCCCTTGATACTGCAGGTCTTGAGTCCCGGAGAGGCTATCGGAATTCGTGGTGTAGCGGTGAAATGCGTAAATATCACGAGGAACACCTGATGCGTAGGCGGATAGCTGGACGGGTACTGACGCTCAGGCACGAAAGCGTGGGGAGCGAACAGGATTAGATACCCTGGTAGTCCACGCTGTAAACGATGGATGCTCGATGTTGCACCGCTTCAGGTGCAGTGTCTAAGCTAACGCGTTAAGCATCCCACCTGGGGAGTACGATCGCAAGGTTGAAACTCAAAGGAATTGACGGGGGCCCGCACAAGCGGTGGAGCATGTGGATTAATTCGATGCAACGCGAAGAACCTTACCCAGGCTCGAACGCTACCGGACAGCCCCTGAAAGGGGGTCTTCTTCGGACTGGTAGCGAGGTGCTGCATGGCTGTCGTCAGTTCGTGTCGTGAGATGTTGGGTTAAGTCCCGCAACGAACGCAACCCCTATCGCTAGTTACCAGCGGGTAATGCCGGGGACTCTAGCGAGACTGCCTGCGCAAGCAGTGAGGAAGGTGGGGACGACGTCAAGTCATCATGGCCCTTACGCCTGGGGCTTCACACGTGCTCCAATGGCCGGTACAATGGGCCGCCACTCCGCGAGGAGGAGCGAATCCACAAAGCCGGTCTCAGTTCGGATCGGAGTCTGCAACCCGACTCCGTGAAGCTGGAATCGCTAGTAATCGCGTATCAGCAACGACGCGGTGAATACGTTCCCGGGCCTTGTACACACCGCCCGTCAAGCCATGGAAGTTGAGGGCGCCCGAAGTCCGTGACCCAACCTTAGGGAGGGAGCGGCCGAAGGTGAACTCAGTGACTGGGGCTAAGTCGTAACAAGGTAGCCGTACCGGAAGGTGCGGCTGGATTACCTCTAACAGAGCTCGACGCTCCTCTGCCCGCCAGCCCCGCGCTGGCGGCCGACATGGGCTCGCTATGCTTCTCTCTCTCAATCCCGGTGTCCCTGGGTGTTCAGAGGCACTTCATTAGGATGGTTCGCAAGGCCCTCCTATGTTGTGCGCCCGCCGGCCCTCGCGCCGGCTGAGGCTTCGGCCTCGAGCCTTCGGGCTCTGTTCTTTGCGACCGTTGTTGGTCCGCTCCCACCGGAGCGACCGTCCAGCAAAACGCCCGATGGCGTGACGCGGGACTGTAGCTCAGGTGGTTAGAGCGCACGCCTGATAAGCGTGAGGTCGGAGGTTCAACTCCTCCCAGTCCCACCACCGACACACCGTGTCGGCACGCTTATCGGGGCCATAGCTCAGTTGGTAGAGCGCCTGCTTTGCAAGCAGGATGTCGGGGGTTCGAATCCCTCTGGCTCCACTCCCTGGCGTCCGGCCTACTTCAGGCCCGAGCGAGAGCTCAGGACGGCAGACTGGCGTCCCTCTTCGGAGGCGACCCGGACGGTTCTTTGACGTGTTGATAGCCGTAGCAAAACTGCATCAGGGTCGAACCTGACGCCGACCAGTCCTTCGGGGCGTTGGCAGATGGTTCGTCTTGCTGAGTAAAAGCATCGAGCGTTCTGGATCGATCCAGAATCGTTACGTAGACTCATACGAGGTCGCATCAAGCGACCAAGAGCACACGGTGGATGCCTTGGCACAAGAAGGCGATGAAGGACGTGATAAGCTGCGATAAGCGTCGGGGAGGGGCAAATACCCTGCGATCCGACGATCTCCGAATGGGAAAACCCAGCGGGTTGAAGACCCGTTACCTGCAGGTGAAAACATAGCCTGTAGGGGCTAACCCGGCGAACTGAAACATCTAAGTAGCCGGAGGAAGAGAAAACAACAGTGACTCCCCAAGTAGTGGCGAGCGAACGGGGACCAGCCTAAACCGTCAGCATTTCGGTGCTGCCGGGGTTGTAGGACCTGCGTACGGCGATCTGCAAGCAGAAGACGAAGTGGCCTGGAAAGCCACACCACAGAGGGTGATAGTCCCGTAGACGTACCGCGAGCAGCGCCGCAGGCACCTGAGTACCACGGGACCGGAGAAATCTTGTGGGAAGCTACCAGCACCATCTGGTAAGGCTAAGTACTCTCTTGTGACCGATAGTGCACTAGTACCGTGAGGGAAAGGTGAAAAGAACGCCTAGTAGGCGAGTGAAATAGTACCTGAAACCGTGTGCTTACAACCAGTCGGAGCCCGATTCGTCGGGTGACGGCGTGCCTTTTGCATAATGAGCCTACGAGTTACTCCTCACTGGCGAGGTTAAGGCGTTCAGCGCCGAAGCCGAAGCGAAAGCGAGTCTGAATAGGGCGCACAGTCAGTGGGGGTAGACGCGAAACCGGGTGAGCTACCCTTGGCCAGGTTGAAGCGTGGGTAAGACCACGTGGAGGACCGAACGGGTGTCTGTTGAAAAAGGCTCCGATGAGCTGAGGGTAGGGGTGAAAGGCCTATCAAACTCGGAAATAGCTCGTACTCCCCGAAATGTATTTATGTACAGCGTCTCTCCATAGTGTGCCGGAGGTAGAGCACTGATTGGACGCGGGCCCTTCACCGGGTACCAACTCCAGACAAACTCCGAATGCCGGACACATGTTCAGAGGCAGTGAGGGCGCGGGTGATAAGATCCGTGTCCGAGAGGGAAACAACCCAGATCGACAGCTAAGGCCCCCAAGTCCATGCTAAGTTGACCAAAGGAGGTCGGACTGCTTAGACAACTAGGATGTTGGCTTAGAAGCAGCCATTCATTTAAAGAGTGCGTAATAGCTCACTAGTCGAGCGGTCCGGCATCGAAAATGTATCGGGCATCAAGCATGGCGCCGAAGCTTCGGATTCTACTACGTAGAGTGGTAGGGGAGCATTCCAGCGGCGCCGAAGCCGTCTCGTGAGAGATGGTGGAGCTTCTGGAAGAGAAAATGTAGGCATGAGTAACGATAAGACAGGAGAGTAACCTGTCCGCCGTAAGCCCAAGGGTTCCTGTTCAACGTTAATCGGAACAGGGTTAGTCGGGACCTAAGCCGAGGCCGAAAGGCGTAGGCGATGGCAAACGGGTTAAATATTCCCGTACCTCCCAAAGGCGTTAACGTAAGGCGTGACGCAGTAGCGTAAGGTCCGCGACCAGACGGATGGTCGTTGAAGTGCGTAGGCTGGAGCGGTAGGCAAATCCGCTGCTCCTCAAGGCCGAAACACGACAGTAGGGGGATCCGCGAGGTGAACCCATAGTGACCCCAAGCACACTGCCGAGAAAAGCGTCGTACGTTGCCGAGGGAGCCCGTACCGTAAACCAACACAGGTAGGCGAGGAGAGTATCCTCAGGCGCTCGAGTGATGCGTGGTTAAGGAACTAGGCAAATTCGACCCCTACGTTCGCAATAAGGGTCGCCCTCTTCGGAGGGCCGCAGTGAAAAGGTCCAACCGACTGTTTAGCAAAAACACAGCTCTCTGCCAAGTCGCAAGACGAAGTATAGGGAGTGACACCTGCCCGGTGCTGGAAGGTTAAAGAAGGAGGTTAGCTTTGCGAAGCTTCAGACTGAAGCCCCAGTAAACGGCGGCCGTAACTATAACGGTCCTAAGGTAGCGAAATTCCTTGTCGGGTAAGTTCCGACCTGCACGAATGGTGCAACGAGTTGGACACTGTCTCAACCACGCGCTCGGTGAAATTGTGGTCCCGGTGAAGACGCCGGGTACCCGCAGCGGGACGGAAAGACCCCGTGCACCTTTACTACAGCTTAGCATTGACATTGGCCAAAACGTGTGTAGGATAGGCGGGAGGCTTTGAAGCAGCGTCGCCAGGCGTTGTGGAGCCACCCTTGAAATACCGCCCTCGTTTTGGTCGATGCCTAACCCACGGCCGTAATCCGGTCGGGGAACAGTGTTAGGTGGGTAGTTTGACTGGGGCGGTCGCCTCCTAAAATGTAACGGAGGCTCCCAAAGGTGCCCTCAGCACGGTCGGTAATCGTGCGTAGAGTGTAAAAGCACAAGGGCGCTTGACTGCGAGACACACAGGTCGAGCAGGTACGAAAGTAGGGTTTAGTGATCCGGCGGTTCCGAATGGAAGGGCCGTCGCTCAAAGGATAAAAGGTACGCCGGGGATAACAGGCTTATCTCCCCCAAGAGTTCACATCGACGGGGAGGTTTGGCACCTCGATGTCGGCTCATCGCATCCTGGGGCTGGAGAAGGTCCCAAGGGTTGGGCTGTTCGCCCATTAAAGCGGTACGCGAGCTGGGTTCAGAACGTCGTGAGACAGTTCGGTCCCTATCTGCTGCGGGCGTTGGAGAATTGAGTGGATCTGTCTTTAGTACGAGAGGACCGAGACGGACTGACCTCTAGTGTACCAGTTGTGTCGCCAGATGCATTGCTGGGTAGCTACGTCGGGAAGGGATAAGCGCTGAAAGCATCTAAGCACGAAGCCCACCACAAGATGAGTTCTCCCTTGTAGGTCGTTCGAGATGAGGACGTTGATAGGCTGCAGGTGTACGCATGGTAACATGTTTAGCCGAGCAGTACTAATTACCTACGTGAGCTTGAAGCATTCCGCCTCGTACGTGTGTACGTATCGATTGGACTGATTCGAGACGCTCGAAACGTTTTTGCTCCGAGACGGCCGGGTTCGCCCGGCCGGCCCGATGCAGTTTTGCTACGGCTATCCGCACGTCACCGACTTCTTGGTGACTATAGCGCGGGGGTCCCACCTCTTCCCATTCCGAACAGAGCCGTTAAGCCCCGCAGCGCCGATGGTACTGCCGCATGGTGGGAGAGTAGGTCGTCGCCAAGTCCCTGTGAGCCCCGTCACTCTCGGAGTGACGGGGCTCTTTTTGTTTAGGCCTCCGGCGGAACGAGCGCGATCGCGTCGGCCATCACTGCGCGGTGGAGTTCCATGACCGGTCGGGTCGCGTCGAGACAGTAGATCCGCTGGGTCTCGGCGGCAGCGAGGGCGAGGTAGCCTGACCGAACCCGGGAATAGAAGTCTGTGTCGGCCTGCTCCATCCGATCGGCGGCTCGGTCCGATCGGCGACTGGCAGCGACGGCCGGCGGCAGGTCGAAGAGATATGTGCGGTCGGGAGACAGGTCCGCCGTGGCGAAGGCGTGGAGCGTGTGCATCCACCCGGCCTCGGCCAGGCCTCGCCCGGCCCCCTGATAGGCCGTCGATGAGTCGAAGAAGCGGTCGGCGATCACGACGGCACCTCGGTTCAGCGCGGGCCGGATCACGGCTTCGACGAGCTGGGCGCGTGCGGCCGAGAACAGCAGGAGCTCCGCGCGGGGAGCGATCTCGGAAGCGGGGTCCAGTAGAAGGGACCGGATGCGCTCGCCCAGGTTCGTGCCTCCGGGCTCGCGGACCTCGACGACGTCGTCCCCTCGGTCGCGGAGGGCGTCTGCGAGGAGGCGGGCCTGGGTCGACTTGCCAGACCCGTCGATCCCTTCGAAGCTGACAAACATGCGTGAGCGGGCAGGGGGAGCGGTGTGGAACATCCCCGCAGGGCGTCGTAAGAGGGCGACCAAGACGGCGCGAGGTTCTCGCCAGTCATTGCATCCCTGTAGGGGGCCGGCTATACTAGCCCCGACGGGGTGGAGCCTCGGGCGACCCCCGTTCGTCCCCCACCTGATGCAGAGCCTCGGCTCGACCGCGAATGTTCGACTTCGAGTTCGACGACCCCACCGAAGGTGACCGCTCGGACGACCTGATTGAGGCCTACGAAGCCCACCTCCGGGACGGCGGACCGGCCTTCTTCGACGTCGACGACCTCGAGTACATCGCCACGACGTACTTCGAGACGGGGCGGCTGACGGACGCGCTGGACGTGGTGGACGTGCAGATCGGCCGGTCCCCGGGCTCGTCGGATCCGTGGATGCGGCGGGGCATCCTCCTCAACCACCTCGACCGGCACGAGGAGGCGCTGGAGGCCTACGACAAGGCCCTCGATCTCAACCCTGTCGATTCCGAGACGCTCGTCAACCGCGGCATCACGCTCGACACCATCGGCCGGTCGGAGGAAGCGCTGGAGGACTTCGAGCGCGCGCTGTCGTTCGACCCCTTCGCGTCGGACGCCCTGTTCAACCGCGCGATCGCGCTGGAGAAGATGGACCGGTTCGAGGACGCGGCCACGGCTCTCGAGGCGTGCGCCGATGCCGACCCGGAGCATCCGGAGGTCTGGTACGAACTGGGATTCTGCTACGACCAGCTCGACCGGCTCGACGACAGCGTCACGGCCTACGACCGCCAGATCGACGTCGACCCGTACGCGCAGAACGCGTGGTACAACCGCGGGATCGTGCTCAACCGCCTCGGCCGCTACGAGGAGGCCGTGAGCTCGTACGACTTCGCGGTCGCCATCGACGACGGGTTCACGTCGGCGTGGTACAACCGGGGGAACGCGCTCGCCAACCTCGGCGACGCGCAGGGCGCGGCCGACAGCTACCTCAAGGTCCTGGAGTACGAGGACGGCGACGCCGCGACGTTCTACAACCTCGGGCTCGCCTACGACGACCTCGGCGATTACGTCGCGGCCGTCGACTACTTCCGCCGCGCGGTCGCCGACGACGCCGACTACGCGGACGCGTGGTACGGGATGGGCTGCGCGCTCGACGGGCAGGGGCTCTACAACGAGGCGCTGGCCTCGTTCGCCCGCGCGATCGCGCTGGCGCCCGAGGAGGGCGAGTACTGGCACGCCCGGGCCGACACCGAGTACAACGCCGGCCGGCTGGCCGAGGCCCTGCGCGCCTACACGCACGTCGTCCGCCTCGACCCTGAGAACAAGGACGCGTGGCTGGACCTCGCCGAGACGCGGCTCGAGGCCGGCCTTCGCATGGAGGCGCTCGACGCGTTCTCGCAGGTCGTCCGCCTGGATCCGACCTCGTCGGAGGCGCACCTCCGGCAGGCGTGGGCGCTCGCGTCCATCGGCCAGCGCGAGAGCGCGGTCCGCTCGTTCCGCCGCGCCGCGGAGCTGGACCCGTCGCGCGCCGAGGAGATCCGCCGGGCCTACCCCGACCTGATGGGCGGCGACGTCCGGCCGGGAGCGGGCGGGCTGGGCCGTGGCACGGCCGGCGACGAGCGCGCCTAGGAAGGGAAGATGGAGACCGGCAGAGCTCCCAGCGGGGCGGGGGCGCTGTCCGGCGACGGCCGCCAGTGGATCGGGGCGTCGACGGGGTTCGTCGTGCTGCTCGGCGATCCGGTGGGGCACTCGCTGTCGCCGGCGCTCCACAACGCGGCGTTCGCCGAACAGGGACTCGACCTCGTCTACCTCGCCTGCGCGGTCGAGGCGGACCGACTGGCCGGGGCGATGGACGGCCTCTGGGCGCTCGGCGCGCGGGGCGCCAACGTGACGATCCCACACAAGCGCGGCGCCCTCGAGCACGCCGCCGAGACGACGCCGACGGCGCGAGCACTCGGGGCCGCGAACACGCTCATCCGGACCGATGCGGGGTGGCGGGCCGACAACACGGACGTCGCGGGGTTTCTCGCACCGCTCGACTCACATCGCCAGCGGCTGGCGGACGCGTCGGTCGTCGTGCTCGGCGCGGGCGGCGCGGCGCGGGCCGTGGTCTACGGCGCGGCCGTCGGTCTCGGCGCGTCGGCGGTGACGATCGTGGCGCGGCGGCCGGAGCAGGCCGAGGCGCTGGCCGAAGACCTCCGCGCGGTGGCCGGCGGAACCGGCCTCCGCGTGTCGACGCCCGCCGACGCGGCGCCCCACGTGCGCGAGGCCGCGCTCGTCGTCAACGCGACGCCCCTCGGGATGGGCGACGGGCGGACGCCGTGGCCGGCCGACGGCGACTTCCACGACGGGCAGATCGTCTACGACCTCGTGTATCGACCGGCTCGGACGCCGCTGCTGGAGGCGGCCGAGGCCCGGGGCGCGACGCCCATCGGCGGGCTCCCGATGCTGCTCGGCCAGGCCGCCGACGCGTACCGCCAGTGGACCGGCCGCGACTTCCCACACGCCGTCGCCCGCGCGGCGGCGCTCACCGCCCTCGGGCAGGACGCATGACCGACGCCATCCTCCGGCCCGCGCTCGCCGACGGCCGCGTGGTCGCCGGCTTCACGACGCGCGCCTTCTCCCCCGAGACCGACTCGCTCGACGACGCCCGCGCCCGCCTCGGGGAGACGCTCGGGATGCCCGTCGCGTCCGTCGGCCAGGTCCACGGCGCCGACGTGGCCGTCGTTCGGGAGCCCCGGCACGTCGACGCCCACGACGGGCTCGTCACCGACCGGCCCGGCCTCGTGCTGAGCGTCGTCGCGGCCGACTGTGCGCTCGTGCTGTTGGCGGACGCCGAGGCCGGCGTCGTCGGCGCGTGCCACAGCGGGTGGCGGGGGACGGTCGCCGGGATCGTCGGCGAGACGGTCCGGCAGATGCGGGCGCTCAGGGCCGAGCCGGCGCGGACGCGGGCCTTTCTCGCGCCCTGCATCTCGACGGAGGCGTTCGAAGTCGGGGAAGAGGTCGCCGCCGCGTTCGACGCGTCCGTCGTCGTCCGCAAGCCGGAGTGGCCGCGGCCGCACGTCGACCTCCGGGCGGACCTCCGCCGCCAGCTCGCCGAGGCGGGCGTCTCGGACGTCGAGGTGGACGGGAGCTGCACGGTCGCCGACGCGCGGTTTTACTCCTACCGGGGGGAGGGCGGGACACCGGGCCGGATGCTCGGCTTCGTCGGGATTCGGGAGATCCCGTAGCGCCGAGTATCTTCGCGGTCACAGAATGATGATCGCACCGACATGCCCGACGCTACCCAGGCCGGAGTCTCCGACGTGGAGACCTCCGCCCCCGAGACCCGCTGGACCCTCCGCCCGGTCGAGGACGAGCTCCTGGTCGACGCCCTCGCGGCGGACCTGAACAAGCTCCCGCACGCGCTCGCCCGCTCGCTCGCCCTCCGCGGCGTCCGCAGCTTCGACGACGCGCACACGTTCTTCCGGCCGTCGCTCTCGCGCCTCCACGACCCGTACCGGATGCGCGACATGGACCGGGCCGTGGCCCGCGTCGCCGCCGCCATCCGGGGCGGGGAGCGCGTCATGGTCTACGGCGACTACGACGTCGACGGGACGACGTCGACGGCCATGATGATGACGTTCCTCCAGAGCCAGGGCCTGGAGGTCAGCTTCTTCATCCCCAACCGGTTCGAGCACGGGTACGGCATCAGCGAGGCGGGCATCGACATCGCGGCCGAGCGCGGCGCGACGCTCATCGTGGCCCTCGACTGCGGCATCACGGCCGTCGACGAGGCCGCTTACGCGGCGTCGCTCGGGATCGACATGGTCATCTGCGACCACCACACGCCGGGCGACGTCCTGCCGGACGCCGCGGCCGTCCTCGACCCGAAGCGAGCCGACTGCGAGTACCCGTTCGACGGGCTCAGCGGGTGCGGCGTCGGGTTCAAGCTGATCCAGGCCGTCGTCGGCGAGCTGGGGCTGCCCGAAGAAGAGGCGTGGCCGTACCTCGACCTCGTGGCCGTGAGCACGGCCTGCGACATCGTCCCGATGGTGGGCGAGAACCGCGTGCTGATGCGGGCCGGGCTGAAGCAACTCTGCGACGCCCCGCGCGTCGGGATCGTGGCCCTCGCCGAGCGGGCGAACGTGGACCTCAACGCGTGCACGTCGTCGAAGATGGTGTTCCAGATCGGCCCGCGGATCAACGCGGCCGGGCGGATCGACGATGCGAGCGTGGCCGCCGAGCTCCTCGCCTCGACGGACCCGGTGGAGGCCCGCCGCCTCGTCGACGCCATCGAGGCGCTCAACCTCCGCCGCCGCGACCTCGACCGCCAGACGCGCGACGAGGCGTTCGCGATCGCCGAGCGGCAGATGGAGAGCGACCCGCTCGCGCTCGTCGTCTACAAGCCCGGCTGGCACCCCGGCGTCATCGGCATCACGGCGTCCCGCGTCGCCGAGCGGTTCCACCGCCCGACGGTCCTCCTCACCTCGAACGGCGTCGCCAGCACGGCCAAGGGCTCGGCGCGGTCGGTCAAGGGGATCTCGATCTACGAGGCGCTCTCGCACTGCTCCGACCTCCTCGACCGGTTCGGCGGGCACGCCTTCGCCGCCGGCCTCGCGCTCCCCATCGAGCGCGTCGACACGCTCCGCGACCGGCTCCAAGACGCCGTCGGCCTCGCCGTCGAGGACACGGACGACCTCGTGCCCGAGGTCGAGATCGACGCGCACCTCCACCTCGCCGAGGTCTCGCCGCGGTTCTGGAGCGTGC
>CAXRFJ010000136.1:0-12989 GCA_964229475.1 Rubrivirga sp. | reverse complement strand
GAAGCTCAGCCCGTCGTTCGGCGTCGCCGCCTCGGCCTCGTCGCCCAGGTCGTCGAGGCGGACGAGGCTGCGGGCGAGCCACGCGTCGTACGGCGCGTCGGTGGCGAAGCCGGCCTTGATCTCCTTGTCGCTCACGATCCGCCCCTCGTCGAGGTCGAGGAGGAGCATCCGCCCCGGCTCCAGCCGCCCCTTCTCGACGATCGTCGCCGGGTCCAGGTCGAGCACGCCGGTCTCGGACGAGAGCACGACGAGCCCGTCGGACGTGACCGTGTAGCGCGACGGGCGGAGGCCGTTGCGGTCGAGGACCGCGCCGAGGGTCGAGCCGTCGGTGAACTGGAGGGTCGCGGGCCCGTCCCACGGCTCGAGCGCGCACGCGAACGCCTCGTAGAAGGCGCGGCGCCCGGGGTCCATGTCGGGCGCGTGCTCCCAGGCCTCGGGCACGAGCGCCATGATGGCCTGCGGGAGCGGCCAGCCGGCGTGGACGAGCAGCTCGAGCGCGCCGTCGAGCGACTTCGAGTCCGAGTCGCGGTCGTCGAGCGTCGGCAGCACGTCCTTGAGCCGCCGCCCGAAGGCCGACGAGAAGAACGCGGCCTCGCGCGCCCGCCACGCGTTCCGGTTGCCCAGGACGGTGTTGATCTCGCCGTTGTGGCACAGCGTCCGGAACGGCTGCGCGAGCGGCCACTGCGGCATCGTGTTCGTCGAGAACCGCGAGTGGACCATCGCGAGGGCGCTCTTGAAGCGCGGGTCGCGGAGGTCGGGGTAGAACGCCGCCAGCTGGGCCGGCGTGAGCATCCCCTTGTAGGTCGTCGTGCGGGAGGAGAACGAGACGACGGCGAACGGGTCGGCGAACGCCGCCTCGCGCTCGATCCGGCGGCGGGCGATGTAGAGCGCCCGCTCGAAGTCGGCCCCGCGCTCGACGCCCTCGGGCCGCGCCACGACGGCCTGCACCACGACCGGCTGCGACTGCCGCGCGATGGGGCCGGGCACGTCGGCCTCGACGGGGACCTCGCGCCACCAGAGCTGCGGGACCCGCTCCTCCAGCAAGATCCGCTCGACGAGCGCGCGGCCCTCGGCGACGGCGTCGGCCGGCAGGAAGAGCATGGCGACGGCGTAGTCGCCCTGGGGCGGGAGCTCGACGCCGGCCTCCTCGGCGACCGCGCACAGGAAGGCGTCGGGGAGCTGGACCGTGATGCCGCACCCGTCGCCGGTCTGCCCGTCGGCCCCGATGGCCCCGCGGTGGTCGAGGCGGACCAGGATCTCCAGCCCCTGCGTCACGATGCCGTGCGACGGCAGGTTGGTCAGCGTGGCGACGAACCCGACGCCGCAGGCGTCGTGGTGGTCGGCGGGGTCGTACAGCATGCGCGGCATGGCGGTCGGGGGCTGGAGAGCGCGCACGCCGAGGGCCGTCACCCCTCGCTCGGCCTCCCAGCGGCCCTCGTCGGGCGGACCGTGAAGACGAGGCGAACGCGTTCTTCAAGAAGGCCCCGGATCGCGGCCAGCGCCATAGTTTGGCGGGGTTGAAAGTGCTTCCAGTCGAACGGAAGCGCTTTTCTTCTCTGGTGTGCCTTAATGGGTTAGGCGCGTCGATCCTTGGGCCTCACTCCGCTGAGGCCGGGGGCGTCCTCCCGGGGAGACGATCCGCCGGCGGCGGACCCTGCGGGAGGGGCCCGAGTCGTGGGTTAGGGCTCTCGCGCACGACGTGCGCCCCGGCCCGGCCGGCCTCGGGCCGCCCCCGGCACGTCGCCGCCGCGCCCGAGGCGGGCGCGGTCAGTCGACCCAGATCGTCTTCTCGTTGACGAACGCGCGGATGCCCTGCCGCGCGAGCTCGCGGCCGTAGCCCGAGATGCCGATCCCGCCGAACGGGAGGTTCGGGTGGCTCTTCGTCATCTCGTTGACGAACACGGCGCCCGAGCGGATCTCGCGCGCGAGTCGTTCGCCCGTGGCGGCGTCCCGCGTCCACACGCTCCCGCCCAGCCCGAACCGCGTCGCGTTGGCGAGGCGGACCGCGTCGTCGGCGTCCTCGGCGGTGACCAGCGAGGCGACCGGGCCGAAGATCTCTTCGTCGAACGCCGGGCTCCCCTCGGTCACGTTCCCGAGCACGGTCGGCGGGTAGTAGAAGCCGGTGCCGTCGGGGATCTGGCCGCCGGTGAGGACCTCCGCGCCGGCCTCGGCCGCGCGCTCGACCTGCTCGTGGATGCCCTCGCGGGCGTCGCCGCTCACGAGCGGCCCGAGGTCCACGTCGCCGAGCGGGTCGCCGACCGTCAGCGCCTCCATCCGCTCGACGAACCGGCGCGTGAACTCGGCCGCGATGGGCTTCTCCAGGATGAACCGCTTGGCCGCGATGCACGACTGGCCGTTGTTCTGGACGCGGGCCCTCACGCCGGTCTCGACCGCCGCGTCGAGGTCGGCGTCCGCCAGCACCACGAACGCGTCGCTTCCGCCGAGCTCCAGCACGGACGGCTTGAGCGCCTCGCCCGCCGCCTTGCCGACGGCGCGGCCCGCGGTCTCGCTGCCCGTCAGCGTGACCGCCTTGATCCGGTCGTCGGCGATCGCGGCGGCCGCCTGGTCGTGGTCGATGACGAGGTGCTGGAAGACGCCCTCGGCGAAGCCGGCCTCGGCGAACAGCGCGGCCATCCGGTCGCCCGAGCCGAGCACCGAGGCGGCGTGCTTCAGGACGCCCACGCCGCCGGCCATGACCGTCGGCGCGGCGAAGCGGAAGGCCTGCCAGAACGGGAAGTTCCACGGCATGATGGCGAGGACCGGCCCGAGCGGCTCGTAGGCCACGAAGCTCTTGGCGGCCTCCGTCTCACGGAGCTCGTCCGCCAAGAAGCGCTCGGCGTGCTCGGCGTAGTAGCGGCAGACCCACGCGCACTTTTTCGCCTCCGCGACGGCCTGGTCGAGCGGCTTGCCCATCTCGGTCGTCATGAGGCGGCCGTGGTCGGCGGCGCCGTCCTCGAGGAGGTCTGCGAGTCGTCGCATGGCCTCGGCGCGCTGGCCGAAGCCCGACCGGCGGTGGGTCTCGAAGGCCTCGGCGGCCCGGTCGAGCGCGGCGTCGAGCGCGGCGTCGGAGGCGGTCTCGTAGTGGGCGATCTCGGCCTCGGTGGCCGGGTTGACGGTGGTCGGCATCGGAGTGTGCGAGTTGGCCAGTGATCGAGTGGACGAGTGGCCGGCAGATAGGCTCCGCGCGGAGCGACGCGTCCCACTCGACCGCTCGCCGACGCCCCCACCCGCTCACCGTCCCCATGAAAACCCCGCCGCCTCGGTTGCCGAACGCCGCGGGCATGGGGAGATTCCGGGTCCGCCCACGCCGCCCATGTCGACCTCCGGAACGATTCGCCGAACCGGCCGCCTCGTGCGGTCGTGGCTCGGGGCGTTCCGCAGCCCGGCGGTCGACGGGGGCCCGGCGCCGGTCGTCGACGAGGTGACCGAGCGCGGCGTCGCCCGCCGCGACGTCGAGGCGCTCGTGGGGATGCCGGTCGGCGAGCTCGACCTGTATGAGCACGCGCTCCGCCACCGCTCGCTGTTCCGCGGCCTCACGACCGACGGGACCGAGTCGAACGAGCGGCTCGAGTTCCTGGGCGACGCCGTGCTGGGGACGATCGTGGCCGAGGTCCTGTACCGCCGGTTCCCCGACCGCGCCGAGGGGCTCCTCACGCGGACGCGCGCGACGCTCGTCAACGGCAAGGCGCTGGCGGGCTACGCCGAGGCCATCGGGCTCGGCCCGCTCATCCTCATGAGCGAGAACATGGACAGCTCGGAGGGCCGCCAGAACCAGACGATCCTCGCCGACGCCTTCGAGGCCGTCGTCGGGGCGGTCTACCTCGACCTCGGGTTCGGCGCGGCGCGGCGGTTCGTGACCGCCGTCCTCGACCGGTGCGTGGACCTCGACGTGGCCGCGGCCGACAAGAGCAACCACAAGAGCCGGCTGCTCGAGTACGTCCAGGGCCTCGGCCTCGACCAGCCGACCTACGAGGTGGTCTCGGAGGAGGGCCCGAGCCACGACCGCTGGTTCACGGTTGCCTCCGTCGTCTCCGGCGAGCGGCTCGGGACGGGCGAGGCCCGGTCCAAGAAAGGCGCCGAGCAGGCCGCCGCGCGCGAGGCGCTCGCCGCGCTCCGCGAGCGCGCGAAGGCCGAGGCGTAGCCCGCCCTCCCCCGCCTGGGCCCCGGACCGCGAGGGCGGCGCCGTCGGGCAGGCGGGGGCTCCAGATCGGTGCGAGGCGGAGCGTCCGGGGAGGCCGGGCGAACTCCGCATGAGGCGGACCGCCCGCCGTCGGGTTGGCGTTATTTCCGCCCAGTCCCCCACCCGGTCCCGATGGAGACGCTCGTCCGCACCGCCGCCCACCCCGACCGCTTCTCGGAGCGCCACCTCGGCCCCTCCGAGGCCGAGCGCGCCGAGATGCTCGAGACGCTCGGGTTCGACTCGCTCGACGCCCTGAGCGACGCCGCCGTCCCGGTCGACATCCAGCTCGACCGCGCGCTCGACCTGCCGGACGCGCGCTCGGAGCGCGAGCTGCTCGACGAGCTCGAGGGCCTCGCTGCGCTCAACGAGACGACGCGGAGCTACATCGGCATGGGCTACCACGGCACGACGCTGCCGCCGGTGATCCAGCGGAACGTGCTCGAGAATCCGGGCTGGTACACGCAGTACACGCCGTACCAGGCCGAGATCGCGCAGGGCCGGCTGGAGGCGCTCCTCAACTTCCAGACGGTCGTGAGCGACCTGACGGGCCTGCCCATCGCCAACGCGTCGCTGCTCGACGAGGGCACGGCGGCGGCCGAGGCGATGAGCCTGTTCGCCGGCGCCCACCGCGGCAAGCGCTCGACGTTCGTGGTCGACGCGCGGTGCCACCCGCAGACGATCGCCGTCGTCCAGATGCGGGCCGAGCCGGTCGGCATCAGCGTCGTCGTGGCCGAGGCGCTGGAGGCCGAGGTCGGCGACGACACGATCGGCGTGCTCGTCCAGTACCCGACGACGGACGGCGAGGTGGTCGACTACGCCGGCCTCGCCGAGCGCGTCCACGCGGCGGGCGGCTACCTCGCCGTCGCCACCGACCTGCTGGCGCTGACGCTCCTCGAGGCGCCCGGCGTGTGGGGCGCCGACGTCGCGCTCGGGTCGAGCCAGCGGTTCGGCGTGCCCCCCGGGTTCGGCGGGCCGCACGCGGCGTTCTTCGCCACCCGGGAGGACTTCAAGCGCCAGATCCCGGGCCGGATCATCGGCGTGAGCCAGGACCGCCACGGCGAGACGGCGCTCCGGATGGCGCTCCAGACGCGCGAGCAGCACATCCGCCGCGAGAAGGCGACCTCGAACATCTGCACGGCGCAGGTCCTCCTCGCCAACATCGCCGGCTTCTACGCGGTCTACCACGGGCCCGAGGGGCTGACTCGGATCGCCGAGTACGTCCACGGCCAGACGCGCCGCCTCGCGGCGGCCCTTGAGGCCGCCGGCCACGAGGTGCTCCACGCCGCCTACTTCGACACGCTCCGCGTCCGCACGGCCGACGGGCTCGACGCCGTGACGGTCGCCCGCGACGAGTTCGACATCAACCTCCGGGCCTACGACGACGGCACGGTCGGCGTCGCGCTCGACGAGACCGTGACCGACGCCGACCTCGCGGACCTCGTCGACGCCTTCGGCGGCACCGGGCTGCCCGAGGCCGACGACGCCGGGTACGAGGGCCCGCTCGCCCGCACGACCGGCTTCCTCGACCACCCGACGTTCTCGAGCTACCACGCCGAGCACGAGATGCTCCGCTACCTCAAGCGGCTCGAGAACAAGGACCTCTCGCTCGTCCACAGCATGATCCCGCTCGGGTCGTGCACGATGAAGCTGAACGCGACGGCCGAGATGATGCCGGTCACGTTCCCCGGCTTCGCCAACGTCCACCCGTTCGCGCCGGACGACCAGACGGAGGGCTACGAGGAGATCGTCGACACGCTGGAGGAGTGGCTCGCCGAGATCACGGGCTTCGACGCGGTCAGCCTCCAGCCCAACTCGGGCGCGATGGGCGAGTACACGGGCCTCCTCACGATCCGCGCCTACCACCGCGCGAACGGCGACGAGGGGCGGACGGTCTGCCTCATCCCGACGTCGGCCCACGGCACCAACCCCGCCTCGGCGGTCATGGCCGGGATGGACGTCGTGGCCGTCAAGGTCACCGAGGCGGGCGAGGTCGACATGGACGACCTCCGCGCCAAGGCCGAGCAGCACGCCGACCGGCTGGCGGCGCTCATGATCACGTACCCGAGCACGCACGGCGTCTTCGAGCGGACGATCCGCGAGATCGCCGATGTGGTCCACGCGCACGGCGGGCTCGTCTACATGGACGGGGCCAACATGAACGCGCAGGTCGGGCTCTGCCGCCCCGGCGACTACGGCATGGACGTGTGCCACCTCAACCTGCACAAGACGTTCGCCATCCCGCACGGCGGCGGTGGGCCGGGCATGGGCCCGATCGGCGTCGTCGAGAAGCTGGCGCCGTTCCTCCCCGGTCACCCCGTCGTGCCGACGGGCGGCGACGAGGCCATCGGCCCGGTCGCGGCGGCGCCGTACGGGAGCGCGCTCGTGCTGCTGATCTCGTGGGCCTACATCGCGATGATGGGCGCCGAGGGGCTCAAGAAGGCGTCGCAGGTCGCGATCCTCAACGCCAACTACATGGCGAAGCGGCTCGAGGGCCACTACGACGTGCTCTACCGCGGGCCGCAGGGCTACGTCGCCCACGAGTTCATCCTCGACGTCCGGCCGTTCCAGAAGGCCGGCGTCTCGGCCGAGGACATCGCCAAGCGCCTCATCGACTACGGCTTCCACGCGCCGACGATGAGCTGGCCCGTCGCCGGGACGCTCATGATCGAGCCGACCGAGAGCGAGTCGAAGGCGGAGCTCGACCGGTTCTGCGACGCCATGATCGCGATCCGCACCGAGATCCAGGAGGTCGAGCTCGGCACCGCCGACGCCGACGACAACGTGCTCAAGATGGCGCCCCACACGGTCGAGGAGGTCACGGCCGACGAGTGGCCGCACCCGTACTCCCGCCAGCAGGCGGCGTGGCCGGCGGCGTGGAGCCGCGCGCACAAGTTCTGGCCGAGCGTCGGCCGCGTCGACAACGCGTTCGGCGACCGGAACCTCGTGTGCTCCTGCCCGCCGATGGAGGACTACGCCTGAGCCCGTCCGCCTCGGTGGGCCCGCGGGGGCGCCGAGGCGGAGGCGGGCGTCACCGCGCGACGGTGAGCCGGCGCGTGAGCGACCGGTCGCCCGCGCGGAGCCGCACGAGGTACACGCCGGCCGGCAGCCCGGACACGTCGAGGGGAACGACGTGCGCCGCGGAGCCGGGTGCGACGCGGGCCGAGAGCACCTCGCGCCCGAGCACGTCGTAGAGGGCGAGCCGGGCCTGGGAGGCGCCCGCGCGGACGGCGACGGAGAGCCGGCCGCGGGCCGGGTTGGGCCACGCCGAGAGCGCGAGGCCGCCGCCGGAGGCGCGCTCGGACGCCGTCGACACGCGGCCCGTGATGTACACCGCGCCCGCGGTGCCGTGCTCGCCGGGGGCGCCGATCGCGACGTCGCCGCGGCCGTCGCCGTCCGTGTCGCCGAGGGCGACGACCGCGATCCCGAACGCGCCGACGGCCTGCGGGTCGCGGCTCCGCCACGTCTCGAGGACGGCCCCGGAGTCGCCGGCGAACGCGTAGACCCGCCCGGCCTGGCGGGCCCCGCCGGCGTCCTCGCGCGGGGCCCCGACCACGGCGTCGCCCGTGCCGTCGCCGTCCACGTCCTCGCCGGCCACCGCGCAGCCGAACCCGCCGCCCGCCTGCGGGCGCGGGCTCTCGAACGTGCGCAGGAGCGCCCCGGTCGCGCCCGAGAAGAGGTAGGCCCGCCCCGCGCCGGGCCGGCCCTCGACGGTCTCGTTGCACGCGCCGACGAGCAGGTCGGGGGCGCCGTCCGCATCGGCGTCCGGGACGGCCGAGACGGCGTGGCCGAACCACGCGTCGGCAGTGGGGCTGGGGGCGTCGAGCGTCCGAAGGAGGGTGCCGCTCGCGCCCGACAGGAGGTAGGCGCGCCCGGATCGGCCGTCGCCCTCGGCGGGCGCCCCGACGAGGAGCTCGTCGGCCCCGTCGCCGTCGAGGTCGGGGACGGCGGCGGCGGCGGCGCCGAAGTGGCCGTCCGCGACGGGCTCGGGCGACTCGAACTGGCGGCGCGGGCTACCGCCCGATCCGGGGGAGATCGAGACGACCCCGGCGCCGAACTGCCGGTTCGGGGACGTCCCGACGCCCTCGTCCGGCGACCCCACGGCGACGTCCCCCCGCCCGTCGCCGGTGACGTCGGCCAGCCCGGCGAGCGCGAGCCCGGAGCCCTGGCCCTCCGCGCTCACCGACCCGAGACGAGCCCCGGTCGCGCCGGAGAAGACCGCTGCCCCTCGCCCCCCCGAGGCCACGACGTCGCCGGCCCCGTCGTCGTCGAGGTCGGGCAGGCCGGCGAGGTCGAACACGTAGGTGTTCTGGCCGTCGTCGTAGAGGCCCGCGTCGGGTGGGAGGGTGCGCAGGACGGCGCCGGTCGCGCCGGACACGAGGTGGGTCCGCCCGGGCGCGATGCCCGCGCGCTCCGCCACGGCCACCTCCGCGACGCCGTCCCCGTCGACGTCCGGGACGGCGGCGAGGCGGCGCCCGAACCGGGCTGCCAGGATGGGCTCGGGCGGCGGGGTCGGGGCCCGGACCGTGAGCCGGGGCGGCGAGGCCCCCCCGCTCGGGGCCGCCTCGGCGACGGAGCCCGAGAACACATGGACCCGGCCTCGGTAGTCGGCCACCCAGACCTGCGCGCCGCCCCCGTTCTGGCGGACCGCGGCCATGCTGACCCCGAAATAGTCGCCGTTGGCGGGGGCCGGGGCCTGGAGCGAGGCCGCTGGGCGGCCCGTGGCGCCGGAGATCACGTAGGCCCGGCCGACCTCGTCCTCGAAGCCGTTGGCCTCGTCGGCGTAGCCCGAGAGGAGGTCGGCGACGCCGTCGCCGTCGAGGTCGGGGACCGGCACGAGCTGCTCGCCGAACCACCGCAGCTCGCGCTCCCGGAAGCCGGTCACCGCCGGCGCCGCGACGGTCCGGAGCAGGGCGCCGGTGGCGGAGCTGATCAGCGCGACCCCGCCCTCCTGATTGTTCGCGAGGTCGCGGGCGAAGAAATTGCCCGACACGAACAGATCCGCCAGGCCGTCGCCGTCGCCGTCGGGGCCGAGCGCGCTCGAGAAGCCGAAGTCGGCCACGTCGGCGGCGGGGAACGGGTTCTCGACCTCCCGGATCGGCGTCGCGCTGGCGCCGCCCTCGCCGGGCGTCAGTGCGAAGAGGTAGACCCGGCCCAGGCTCGTGCGCGGGTCGTCCTCGACCTCGCCCCGGAACACGTCCGTCGACCCCACCAGCAGGTCGTCCACGCCGTCGCCGTCGAGGTCCGGCGTCCGCAGCAGGGCCGAGCCGAACTCGTAGCCGACGCCCTCGCCGGCGGTGGGCGGGCGCGGGTTCTCGATCGTGATGAGGAGCGCGCCGCTCACGCTGGAGAACACGTAGACGCTCCCCGTCCGCAGGGGGTCGAACGAGTTGTTCGGGTCCGGGATGCCGGAGTCCTCGAGGTAGTCGGACAGCGCGACGTCGTCGGTCCCGTCGCCGTCGAGGTCCGCCACGACGGCCACGCGAGCTCGGATGGAGAAGTCCCCTGCCCGCTGCGGCCTCGGATGGGGGAGGACGCGGATCGTCGTCCCGGTCGCGGCGGAGAGGAGCGCGACGGCGGGGACCCGCTCGCTGCCGGCGCCGGACTCGGTGAGGACGGCCAGGTCCTGGACGCCGTCGCCGTCAAGGTCCGGGGCGGAGACGACCGAGTCGTAGATCGCCCCCGCAAACGTCTGCCCGCTCGGTGGCGGAAGCGTGCGGAGGAGCGTGCCGTCCTCGCCGGAGAGGATCGTGAGCCGCCTGTCGGCCGGCGAGGCGCTGTTCCGGAGGACCACGTCGTCGGTCCCGTCGCCGTCGAGGTCCGGCACGGCGACCACCTCGCGGATGCGGACGCCGGGCAGCTCGTAGACGGCGACGGGGGCCTGCGCCGCCAGCGCGGGCGCGAGGAGCAGGAGGAGGAGGGGGCGCTTCATCGGGGGGCGGAGTCGGGCGAGGGGAGAAGCGGAAAACAGGCCCGAACGGGCTCGCCCCGTGGCCGCCCGCCCCTGCCCGCCTCGGCGGCCCCATTGCCCAGGAGGGACCGGGGGCGGCGTATCCTGCGAGCCGTCCTCCGCCCGGCCTCATGCTTGCGTCCCGGCCGCCTCCCGCTCTGGCCGCCGCGCTTCTCGTCGTCGCGCTGGCGGGATGCTCGGCCGCCATCGAGCCCGAGGCGGACCCTGCCGCGGCGCCCTGCCCGGCCGGGATGGCGCTCGCCGGCGACGTGTGCGTCGACCGGTGGGAGGCGCACCTTGAGGGCCAGTCGCCCTACGCGGTGCCCGAGGCCGGCGTGGCGCGGACGGCGCCGGGCGCGGTGCCGCAGGCGTACGTCAGCGGGGACGTGGCGGCGGCGGCGTGCGCGGCGGCCGGCAAGCGGCTCTGCACGAGCGCCGAGTGGGTCCGCGCCTGCGAGGGCCCGCGGGGCACGACCTACCCCTACGGCGACGCGTACGCCGCCGGGGCGTGCAACGAGGGCCGGGAGGCCCACCCGGTGGTCGAGCTGTTCGGCGACTCGGCGGACTGGTCGATGCGCCAGATGAACGACCCCCGCCTCAACCAGCTGCCGGGCACGGTGGACCCGGCGGGCGCGAACCCGGGCTGCGTCTCGGCCGAGGGCGTGTTCGACCTCCACGGCAACCTCCACGAGTGGGTCTCCGACCCCGAGGGGACGTTCCGCGGCGGGTTCTACGTCGACGCCACGATCAACGGGGACGGCTGCCGCTACCGGACGACGGCGCACGGGCGGAGCTACCACGACTACTCGACCGGCTTCCGCTGCTGCGCCGACGCGCGGTCGCCGGCCTCGCCACGCCGGCCGGGCCCGCCTCGGCGCCGAGGCGGAGGGGGCTAGGTTCCGTCGCCGCCCTCCCCTCTCGCCATGCGCCCCGTCGCCGCCGCCCTGCTCGGCTTCCTCGTCGCCTCCGCCGCGGCGGCCCAGATCGACCCGCCGGACGCGGAGGAGCTGGCGGCGTTCGACGCCTTCGCCGACTCGTTCCTGACCGCGCGCGTCATCCCCGGCGCGCTCGTCGCGCTCGCCTCCGACGGCGACGTCGTGCTGGCGCGGACCTACGGGCTCGCGGACGTCGAGAACGACGTGCCCGTCACCGAGCGGAGCGTGTTCGAGATCGGCTCGATCAGCAAGCAGTTCGTCGCGGTCGCGGTGATGCTGCTGGTGGAGGAGGGCCGGCTCGGGCTCGACGACCCGGTCCAGGCCCACCTCCCCGAGATCCCGAGCGAGTGGTACGGCGCGACCGTCCGCCAGCTCCTCACGCACACGTCGGGGATCCCGGACTACGAGGAGATCCGGAGCTACGACGTCTACCGGTTCCGCCTGACGCCGGAGGAGATCCTCCGGATCGCCCACTCGCGGCCGATGGACTTCCCGCCCGGGACCGGCTGGCACTACAGCAACACGGGCTACGTCCTGCTCAGCCGGATCGTGGAGCGGGTCGAGGGCCAGCCGCTCGGGCGCGTGCTGGCGGCCCGGATCTTCGAGCCGCTCGGCATGACGCAGACGCGCCTCGCCGACCCCGAGGCCATCATCCCGCACCGGGCCGCCGGCTACTGGGTCGACCGGACGGACCGGCTCATCAACCGGCCGCCGACCGAGACGTCGTCGACGCTGGGCGCGGGCGGGCTCCTGTCGTCGGCGCGCGACCTCGCGCTCTGGGACGCGGCGCTGGCGGGCGGGGCGCTCCTCTCGGAGGCGTCGAAGGCCGCGATGTGGACGCCGGTGACGCTCCCCGAGGGCGAGGCGCCGGCCTACGGGTTCGGGTGGGTCCTCACGCCGTACCGCGGGCTCCAGACGCAGCGCCACAGCGGGCAGGTGGCCGGCTTCACGGCCTACTTCGCACGCTTCCCCGACCAGGACGCGGCCGTGATCGTGTTCCTCAACCGCTACCAGGCGCAGGCGTGGCCGTTCATCGAGCGGGCGCTCGACACGCTCGTGCCCGGCCTCGGCCCGGAGTAGCGCGCCGGCCGCGCCCGCCTCGGCGCCGAGGCGGACCGGGTCAGCGGCGGGGGAGGCTCCCGGTCGCCGAGCGGAACGGGAGGTAGAAAAAGACGTGGTGGACCACGGCATAGAGCGGCAGCCCGACGGCGACGACCGCCAGCCACACCGCGACCCACGCCCGCAGCCCGGGGAACGGGACGAGCAGGAGCCACGGCGCCACGCGCGGCGCCCACTTCCGGAGGGTCCCGCCGCCCCGGCGGACGCGGGGCCCGCGGGCCGACATCCACGGCGCCATGCGGTAGCGCCACCACGCGAGGCCGAGGCCGGCCGCCAGCCCGCCCGCCGCGGCGAGCGTCCACGCGAGCCGCGTCCCCGCCCGCCAGTCGGGCCACGCCCCGAGCGACCGGAGCGCCGCGTCGACGGCCCGGAACGCCTCGGTCGCGGCCCCCGCGATCTCCGGCAGGAACCCGACCGTGCCGAGCACGAGCGCCGTCAGCACGAGGACCGGGATGAGGCTGGCGGGCCGGAGCAGCAGGATCGACCGGAAGAACCGCTGCCCCCCGACCCGCACGACGTCGGCGACCGACTGGCGCTCGGCCTCGTCGCGCGGGGCCGGCCACGGGAGCGACGGGGGCGCGCTCCACGGGACCTCCGGCTCCCACCGCCCGGCGAAGCGGGCGAGGTACGACCGGACGTTCGCGTCGGCCAGGAGGTAGCCGTGGTTGGCGAGCGCGTCGACCTCGGCCTCGCCGAACCCGTCGAGGTCGGTCCGGACGCGGGCCAGCAGGTACGGGGCCACCGGGGGGGCGAGGGCGGGCGGGACCGCCTCGCCGAGCGGCACGCCGTCCTCGGCGCCCGCCATCTG
>CAXRFJ010000135.1:0-4704 GCA_964229475.1 Rubrivirga sp. | reverse complement strand
ATCCGCGCGGGGAGCGAGCCCGCCCAACCCGTCGACATCCCGAGTGACGGGGGCGGGACGGTCGCGGGGGGGACCACGGGCGGCGGGCCCACCGGCGGCGGGCCGACGTACGGCGGGTCGACAGGGGGCGGGACGACGGGCGGCGGGACGCAGGCGGGGGGAGGGACCCCGCCGCCGTCCGCGCCGCAGGTCGGGTTCGTCGACGCGTCGCTGGCGCCGGGCGTGACGCTCTCCATCGACGGATCCAGTATCTCTAGTAACGGGAGCCGGGAGCTCCGGCCCGGCACCTACACCGCCCGCTGCCAGGCGGGCCCGCTCTCTGAATCGACCCAGATCACGGTCTCGCCCGGCGGGCGGACGCCCGTCGTGTGCTACGCGCCGGCCCGCGTCGTCCGCGTGAGCGTGACCTCGACCGACGCCGAGCGCCCCTGGATGTCCGTCGTCGTCGACGGGCAGGCCCAGGGCCAGACGCCGACGCAGGTCGCCCTCCCGGTCGGCCGCCACACCATCATCGTCCGGCGCCGCGGCTACGAGGTCGTCGGCGAGGACATGGTGACGGTCGACGTCCCGCCGCGCTTCACGTCCGCGTCGCTCGATCCGCTCCCCCTCACGTTCCAGGTCCGCGCCGCGCAGTAGCCGGCCCCCGACCCTCCCGCCATGCCCCGACTCCCGGTCCTCTTCTTTTCCGCCCTCGTCGCCGTCGGGCTGGCGGGCTGCGGCGGGTCCGGCGCGGCGGCCTCGCCGACGACCGGCGTCGCCGCCTGCGACGCCCCGCGCGAGGCGCCGACCGCCAGCGTCGAGCCGCCCCCGCCGGCCGACCCGCCCGACTACGAGCCCGGCTACGCCGCCGTCCGCGGCCAGAGCGCCGCGCTCGACGCCGCCGTCGCCGCCTACGACCAGGCCGACTTCGAGGCCGCCGCGAGCCAGTTCGACGCCGTCGGGTCGTCCGCCGGCGGCGACGTCCGCCGCGTCGCGCTCCGGATGCTCGGGCGGACGCGGCTCGCGCTGGGCGACCGCGCCGGGGCCGCCGAGGCCCTCCGCCGCCTCGTCGCGACCGAGCCCCCGCTCGTCCGCCTCAACCCCGACGTCGAGCCGCTCGCCCTCCTCGAGTCGTTCTACGAGGTCCGCCGCGGCCAGGACGGCGACTACGCCGTCCGCACCGACCGCGGCCGGACGCTCGCCATCGCCGACTTCACGAACGGGTCGATCACCGACTACCAGCAGGTCGACCCGCTCCGCCTCGGCTTCGCGTCGCTCATGATCGACCGGATGCGCAACTCGACCGACCTTGAGCTGGTCGAGCGCGTCCGCCTCCAGTGGCTGCTCGACGAGGCGGCGCTGGGCACGGGCGAGGCCGCGGGCCGCGAGGCCGGCCGCCTCCTCGGCGCCGACCAGGTCGTGTTCGGGACCTACATCAAGAACGGCGACGACATGCTCCTGACGGCCCGCGTGGTGGACGTCGAGACGGGACGGATCCTGATGGGCGAGCGGGTCGAGGGCCGGGCGTCGCAGTTCGACGCGCTGGTCTCGTGCCTCAGCCAGCTCGTCGCCGAGGCCGTCGACGCCCGCCTCCCGGCCGAGCCGACGGCGCAGGCCTCGACGGAGTCGCTCGACGCCGTGATCGCTTACGCCCGCGGGCTGGCGCTCGAGGAGACCGAGGACTACGGCGCCGCGCTCGAGCAGTACCAGCTGGCGCTCTCGCTCGACCCCGACTACGAGCCGGCCCAGCTCCGCATGGACGAGGGCGTCGTGCCGCTGGTCGCCGCCAACAACTAGTGCCGCAGCGAGTCACATCGGTCGGGTCACGCGACACGAAACACGCGGCCGGGTCGAGCGCGCTCGTCGGGCTCCGATTGACAACCCACTAGGCCGCCCCTCACCGGAGGCTCCCGCTTCCCGCCCCTGTGCCCCGCCTCCTCCTTTTCGCCGCCGCGTGCGCGCTCGGGCTGGCCGCCTGCGCCGGCCCCGCCGCCGTGGCCCCGACGCGCGCCGCCCTCGAAGCGCGCGTCGCCCAGCGCCCGGACGACGTCGAGGCGCTCCGCGACCTCGGCGCGCTCCTCGCCGTGCAGGAGGAGTACGGCCCGGCCCTCGGCGCCTTCGCCCGCGCCCTCGCGATCGACCCAGCCGACGGCCAGACCCTCTACTTCGCCGGCCTCGTCAGCGAGGCGCTCGACCGGCCCGCCGAGGCGGAGGACACGTACGCCCGCTACCTCACCGTCGACGCGGGCGACGTCTACCGCGACTCGCTGCGGGCCCGGCTCAACGGGCTCGTCCGCGCCCGCCTCCAGCGCGAGTTCGCCGCGGCCCTCACGGTCGAGGACTCCGTAACGTCCGTGGCGAGCGACGCCGTCGGCGTGCTGCCGTTCGCGTACCGCGGCGACAACGCCGAGTACCAGGCGCTCGGCCGCGGGCTGGCGGAGGTGCTGAGCATCGACCTCGCCTCGGTGCAGCCGCTGGAGGTCGTCGAGCGGGCGCGGCTGCAGGCGCTCCTCGCCGAGTACGACCTCGCGCGGCAGGGCGTCCTCGACCAGGGCACGGCGCCGACGGCCGGCCGCCTCCTGCGCGCCGGCCGCCTCGTGGGCGGCGAGGTCGACGTGCAGGGCGAGGCGCTCCGCGTCGAGTCGGCCGTGTGGGCCGACTCCCTGCAGCAGCTCGAGACGACGGAGGGCGGTGTCGCGGACCTCTTCCGCGTCCAGAAGACGATCACGCTGGAGGTGCTGGATGCCCTCGGCATCGCCGTCCCCGAGGCCGACCGCGCCGAGCTCATGGAGGCGCCGACGACGGACCTCCTCGCGTTCCTCCTTTACAGCCGCGCGCTCCTCCAGGAGGACGACGGCGACTTCGTCGGCGCGGCGCGGCTCTACGACGAGGCGCTCCAGCGCGACCCGTCGTTCACGCTGGCGGCGCAGGCCCGCGACGGCGCGACCCTGTCCGCCTCGGCGGCCCGCCCGGCCGGTCCGGTCCTCACCGCCGCCGCCCCCGCGACGCTCGACCCGGTCCTCCCCGAGGCGCCGCCCATCGCCCGCACGCTCGCCGACGACATCCGGTCGACGCTGGGCGGGCACGTCGCGCCGAGCTCGGAGACGCGCGAGCCGGGCGTCGAGGGGAGCACGGCCGGCATCCTCGGGCCGCTCCCGGACCCGCCGCCGCCGCCGAGCGGCAACAACCAGCCATGACGCCGCGCCGCCTCCTGCTCCTCGCCGCGCTCGGGTGCGCGCTGCCCGCGGCCGCCCAGGGCGGGCGCGTCGAGATCGCCCTCGACCCCGAGGTCCCCATCGCCGGCCTCTCGGCCGACGCGACCGTCCGCTTTCTCGACACGCGGCCCGAGGCGGCGTCGCTCTTCGTCCGCGCCGTCGGGGAGCGGTCGTTCCAGGAGCTCGTGGCGACGGAACAGGAAGAGGCCGGGCTCTGGCGCGTCGCGCTCCCGTTCGACGTGCCGCGCGTGGGGCTCGAGGTCTACGCCCAGTTCGAGATCGAGGGCGTGACGATCACGGAGCCGCTCCAGAGCCCGCAGACGGCGCCGTACCGGGTCCCCGCCCTCGTCCCCGCGGCGACCTCCGACGTGGTGCTGCCGGCGCGCGGCTACCGGATGGTCACCGTCCCCCTCCAGCTCGGCCCGGTCGACGGCGTCTCCGGCGACCTCGGCAGCGACGACCCGCTGGAGGTCTTCGGCGACGACTTCGGCCCGGCGGGGGACCCGGCGCGCTGGCGGCTCCTCCGATGGGACCCCGGCGCCGGCGCCTACCGCGACGCCGTCCGCGACCGGGCGTCGTTCGAGTTCATTCGGCCCGGGGCGGGCTACTGGCTGATCACGGGCCGCGGCGGCACGTTCGACGTCGAGCTCGGCCTGTCGAACGGCGTGGCCTTCGTGGAGGGCGAGCCCCGCGCGGTCGACGTCACGATCCCGCTCCGGCCCGGCTGGAACCAGATCGGCAACCCGTACTTCTTCCCGGTCTCGTGGTCGCAGGTCGGGCGCCCGCCGGGCGCCGAGGACCCGGTCGCCTTCGACGGCACGTACGCCGGCGGGCAGGCGGTCCTCCGGCCGTGGGAAGGCTACTTCGTGTTCAACGCCGGCTCCGAGGGCCTCCTCCGGTTCTCGGCCGTCCCGGCCTCGGCGGGCGCCGCCGGCCGGGCGCTCTCGGCGCAGCTCCGCGAGCGCGCGGGCCCCGGCGCCGCCGTCCTCCGCGTGACCGCCGAGGCGGACGGCGTCACCGACGAGATCACGCTCGGCCTCGACGGCGCGATGACCGCCGGCTCGCCGGAGCCCGTCGACCTCCACAAGCCGCCGGCCGTCGACGGCGGCCTCCGCCTCGCCGCCCGCGCCGACGGCGACGAGTGGATCAGCCGGTTCCAGTCCCGGGACGACGCGGCCTGGACGCTCGCCGTCTCCGCGCCCGACGGCGCCGACCTCCGGTTCGCGCCCGACGGCGACTGGCCGGCCGGCCTCGTGGTCGAGGACCTCGACCGCGGCGAGCGCCTCACCGTCGCGAATGGCCGCGTCCGCGTCGAGCCGGTCGACGGCATGGCCGTCCGCCGCCTGGCGGTCCGCGGCGACGCGAGCGCGGCCGAGGCGCCGGCCGGTCCCCAGGTCGGCCCGCCGCGCCCGAACCCCACGCGCGGCGCCGTGACGCTCCCGGTCGCCCTCGACGGCCCCGCCCGCCTCGACGTGGTCGACGTGCTCGGCCGCGTGGTCCGGACCGTCCG
>CAXRFJ010000134.1:0-4473 GCA_964229475.1 Rubrivirga sp. | reverse complement strand
CGCCGCCGGCGTGGCCGCCCGCCCGATCGTCCTCGTCCGATGACCCGGTCCCTGGTCGCCGGCCTCGCGCTGGTCCTGCTCGTCCCGGCCGTCGCCGCGCAGGGGTTCGTGGACCGGACGTTCGACGCCGGCCTCGGCGCGCTCTCCAACACGAACGGCGTCGCCGTGGCCGACTACGACCGCGACGGCGACCTCGACCTCTACCTCGTCGCCCGCCGCGCCTACGACCCCGGCGAGGTCCTCACGTGGAGCCGGCTCTACCGCAACGACGGCACGGGGACCTTCGTGGACGTGACGCTCTCGGCCGGCATCGACGTCGACCTCCGGGCGACGCCGGGCGCCGACACGCGCAACTTCGGCTATCAGTACGTCGCGGCCTGGGGCGACTACGACAACGACGGCTGGCCCGACCTCTTCCTCGGCCACATCGGGCCCGACCAGCTGTTCCACAACAACGGCGACGGGACCTTCACCGACGTGACGGCCGAGGCCGGCGTCGCGGGCGCCGAGGCCGGCGGCGGCTACGTCTCGACCTCGGGCCTCTGGTTCGACTACGACCAGGACGGCGACCTCGACCTCTACGTCGGGTCGTGGTGGGACTACGGGCCGGACCGCGACCTCCGCAACCGCCTCTACTCGAACGACGGCGACGGGACGTTCACGGACGTGTCCGAGGCGAGCGGCCTCGACGACCCCGACGCGACGTGGATGGCGCTCCCGTTCGACGCCGACGCCGACGGCCTCACCGACCTCTACCTCTCGACCGACATCGACACGACGACGGGCGTCGGGATCAACCGGCTCTACCTCAACGAGGGCGACCGGACGTTCCGCGACGCGACCGCCGAGTTCGGCCTCGAGGACGAGAACTATGGCATGGGCCTCGCCCTCGCCGACCCCGACCGGAACGGGCTCCTCGACCTCTACCTCACCAACGTCGCCACGCCGACGCGCTTCCAGCGGAACCCGCTCTGGCTCCAGACCGCGCCCGGCCAGTTCGAGGACGTCGCCGAGGCGGCCGGGGTCGACGTTGCCGACTGGGGCTGGGGGACCGAGTTCTTCGACATGGAGAACGACGGCGACGAGGACCTCCTCGTGGTCACGGGCCTCTTCGACCCGGACTACACGAACCACATGTTCCGCAACGACCTGGAGGCGGGCAGCTTCGGCTTTACGCGAGTGTCCGCGGCGGTCGGCCTCGACGCCGACCAGGCCGCCCGCGGGATGGCCGTCTTCGACGCCGACGGCGACGGGGACCAGGACGTGATCGTGTCGAACGTCTTCCGCGCGCCGTACCTCTACGAGAACACCCTCCCGCAAGGCGCGTGGCTCGACGTCGAGCTCGAAGGGACGGCCTCGAACCGCGACGGGCTGGGCGCGGTCGTGACCGCGTGGGTCGACGGCGTGCCGCACCGGCGGCTCCACCACGGCGCCCAGTACCTCGCCCAGAACCTGACGCCCGTCCACCTCGGCCTCGGGCAGGCCGCGGCCGTGGACTCGCTCGTGGTCGACTGGCCGAGCGGCGGGTCCGACCGGCTGGTCGACCTCGCGACGGGCCAGCGGGTCCGCGTGCGGGAAGGGGAGGGGCGGATCGGGGCGACCGCGGCGGGCGAGGTGCCGGCCGCGAGCCCGCTCCGGGTTTCCGTCGGCCCGAACCCGGCGAGCGCCCACGTGACGATCCGCGTCTCGTCTGACGCCGCCGGTCCGGCGCGGCTGACGGTGTTCGACGTGCTCGGTCGTGAGGTCCACGCCGCCGAGGCGGCCGGAGCGGGGACGGCCGCGTTCCGGTGGACGCCGCCCGCCGCCGGCGTGTACCTCTACCGCGTCACGCAGGGGACCGAGCGGACGGCGGGCCGGCTGACGGTCGTCGGGCGGTAGGGCGAGGAGGGAGGCGCGGTGGGGGACCGGGAACTCGCCGTTAACTGTTCGGTTAATCCGCTCGATCAAGACGCTCCGATGGCCGAGACCGACGCCCCCGACACCGAAGCCCGCATCCTCGAGGCGGCCCACCGCGTGTTCCTCCGCCGAGGCACGGCCGGCGCGCGGACGCAGGAGATCGCCGACGAGGCCGGCGTCAACAAGGCGCTGCTCCACTACTACTTCCGCACGAAGGACAAGCTGGCGGAGGCCGTGGCGATGCGCGCCGTGGGCCGCCTCTTCCCCGGGATCCTGGGGGCGCTCGCCTCGGACCGCCCGCTGCGCGAGAAGCTCGAGCGCGTCGCGGCCCACGAACTCGACATGCTGGAGGAGAACCCGTACCTCCCGGGCTTCCTGATCTCCGAGTTCCAGTACCAGCCCGAGCGGCTCCGCGCCCTCCTCCAGACCGCGGTCCCCCTCGACGAGCGCCGGGCGGCCATCTTCGGCGCGCTCCAGCGCCAGCTCGACGCCGAGGCCGAGGCAGGCCGCCTCCGCCCGACGCGCGCCGAGGACCTCATCGTGGCCGTCATGGGCTTCCTCGTCTTCCCGTTCGCCGCCGCGCCGATGCTGGAGGCCGCGCTCGGGCTCGACGCCGACGCCCGTCGCGCCATGGCCGAGCGCCGCCGGGCCGACCTCCCCGACCTCGTCCTCGGCGCCTTCGCCGCCTAGCGCTCCGTCCCCTGCCCGTCGTCACGGCCCGTGCCCTACGTTTAACCATCGGGATAAACCATCTCGGTACCGGCCGCCCCGTCCGATGACTCTCCCCCTCGCCCTGCTCCTGGCCCTCCAGCCCGCGCCGGCCGACACGGTCGACCTCGCCTCGCTCCGGGCGGCGGCCGAGGCCCGGGACCCGCGGGCCGTCCAGCCGGCGATCTACGAGCGCGCGGCCCGCCTGCGGATCGAGACCCTCGGCACGGAGCGGCTCCCGCAGGTGGCGTTCGTCGGCCAGGCGTCGGTGCAGAGCGACGTCCCCCAGATCCCGATCGCGTTGCCCGACGGGTCGTCGCCGTCGCCGCCTCGCGAACAGGCCCGGGCCCAGGTCGAGGCCGACTGGGCCGTGCTCGACGGCGGGCGCGTCGGGCTCCGGCAGGACCTCGAACGCACGCGCTTGGCGGAGCAGGCGGCCGGCGTCGCCGTCGCTCTGTACCCGCTCCGCGAGGCCGTGACGGAGGCGTACTTCGGCGCGCTCCTGGCCGGCGCGCAGGCCGCGACGCTCCGCCTCGCCGAAGAGGACCTCGCCGCCCGCCTCGCCCTCCTCCGGTCCCGCGCCGCCGAGGGCGCCGCGCTCTCGGCCGACGCCGACGCGGTCGAGGCCGAACGCCTCCGCCTCGGCCAGCGCGTGGCCGAGGCGGAGGCCCAGCGGCGCGCGGCCCTCGCCGTGCTGTCGGACCTGACCGGGCTGGCGCTCGGCCCCGGCGCCGCGCTCGGGGTCCCCGACCTCGATGCGCACGTGGCCGCGGTCGCCGAGCGCGGCGCGGTCCTGGACGACGACGAACTCGCCGACGCGCTGGCGCTCGGCGCCCGGCCCGAGTTCGCCCGGTTCGAGGCCACGCAGCGCCGCGCCGAGGCCGAGGCCCGACTGGCCGGTGCCGCCACACGCCCGACCGTCAGCGTGTTCGGGCAGGCTGGCGTGGGGCGGCCGAGCCCCTTCGACTTCCTCTCAGACGAGGTGGAGGAGTACGCGCTCGTCGGCGTCCGCGTCCGGTGGGCCCCGGTCGACTGGGGACGGGGCCGGCGCGAGGCCGAGGCCGCGCGGCTCCAGGCCACCGCCGCCCGCGCCGAGGCCGACGCCCTCGCCCGCAGCCTCCGCCGCGACGTGGCGGACGACCTCGAAGACCTCGCCCGCCTCGACGCCACCCTCCCGGTCGACGACCGGATCGTCGCGCTGCGCGAGGAGGCGCTCCGCGTCGCCGGCCGGCAGCTCGACGAGGGCGTCCTCCTGCCCGACGCCTACACCGACCGGCTGACCGACCTCGCCGAGGCCCGGCTCGTCCGCGACCGCCACCGCGTCGAGCGCGCCCGCGCCCAGGCCCGCCTGCTCTCGACCCTCGGCCTGTTCCCGGAGGCCGACGCCCCGCTCCCCCTCGACCGATGACCCGCGCTCCGCTCCTGCTCGTCGCCGCGGCGGCGCTCGCTCCGCTCGCCGGCGGCGGCGCCGACCACGCGCCCGACGCCTACGGCAACTTCGAGGCGGCCGAGACCACTGTCTCCGCCGAAGCCGACGGTCGCCTCCTCGCGTTCACGGTCGAGGAGGGCGACCGGCTCGACGTCGGCGCGGTCGTCGGGCTCGTCGACACGACGCAGCTGGCGGCGCAGCGTGACAACCTCCTCGCTCAGCGGCGGCAGCTGCTCGGGCAGAAGCGGTCGCTCCTCGCGCAGGCCCGCGCCGCCCGGGCCCAGGGCGACGCCGCGCTCGTCCAGGGCGACGCGACGCTCGCCCAGACCGCCGAGGCCCAGGCCGGCGCCGACGCCCTCGCCGCGCAGCTACAGACGGCCCGCGAGGAGGACGCTCGCACGCAGCGGCTCTACGCCGACCAGGCCGCGACGGCGCGCGAG
>CAXRFJ010000133.1:0-5644 GCA_964229475.1 Rubrivirga sp. | reverse complement strand
GGCCGGGACACCGAGGCGAGCGCGGGGACGACCACGAGCCCGCCGACGAGGTACGCGGCCGAGGCGAACGCCAGGAAGGCGGCGAGCGGGGCGCGGTCGGTGCGGAGCGTCATGGGTCGGCGGGGGGCGGGGCGAACCGTACGCCCCCGCGCCTCCGAGGATGCGCCGGCCCCCTCCGCCTCGGCGCCGAGGCCGGCGGGGCGGCCCCAACGCAACGCGCCCCGCCTCCGGTCGGGAGGCGGGGCGCGAACGCAGAGCCGGTCGGTGCTAGGCCGCCTTCGCGTTGATCCGGTCCTCGGCGATCATCGAGAGGCGCTCGTCGGCGTCCTCCTCGTCGCCCAGCGAGTCGCCCAGGAGGTCGGACGCCTCCTGGAAGCCGAGCTCCTCGGCGAACGTCGCGAGGCTGCCGTAGCGCGTGATCTCGTAGTGGTCGATCGCCTGGGCCGAGAAGATGATGGCCGCGTCGCGGGTCTCGGCGTCCTCGACCTCGTCCATGAGGTGCTTGGCCTCCTTGAGGATGCCGTCCATGGCGTCGCAGGTCACGCCCTCGGCCTTCTCGCCGATAAGGTCGAACACCGTCTCGAGCCGCTCGATGTGGGTCTGCGAGCGCCCCTGGTGCTCGGCGAGCTGCTCGGCGAGCTCGCTGGAGGTGGCCTTTTCGGCCATCGACTTCAGCGTCTTCTGGGCCTGCTGCTCGGCGTAGTACATGTCCTTGAGCCCGTGGAGGAACAGGCCGCGGAGGTCGGTGATCTTCGACATTAAGAGGGGGAGTCTGGTGAGAAGGGAGAGACTGTACCGGGGCCGCGGGCGACCGTTCCACCGATCGCGTGACCTCTCGATGACTCTCGGCGCGGGGCCGGACCCGGCGCGGCGCGCGCGCGTGTCCGGGGGCCCTCCCCTCCCCCCTCATGACGCACTACGACCTCCACGGCGTGTCGATGCCGGCCCTCGGCTTCGGCACGTGGACGCTCCGCGGCGACGACGCCCGGCGCGGCGTCGAGCACGCGCTCGCCATCGGCTACCGGCACATCGACACGGCCCAGATCTACGAGAACGAGGCCGAGGTCGGCGCGGCCCTGGCCGCCTCCGGCGTCGCCCGCGACGACGTGTTCCTCACCACGAAGGTGTGGCGCGACCGCGTGGGCCCGCGCGACCTCGGGCCGTCCGTCGACGCGAGCCTCCGGAGGCTCGGGACGGACCACGTCGACCTCCTCCTGCTCCACTGGCCCGTGCCGGAGATCGAGCTCGAGGCCCAGCTCGAGGCGCTGGCGGCCGTCCGCGACGCCGGCAAGGCCCGGCTGATCGGCGTCTCGAACTACCCGGAGGGCCTCTTCCACGACGCGCTCGAGCTCGTCCCGGACCTCGCCACCAACCAGGTCGAGTACCACGCGATGCTCGGCCAGGGCCCGCTGCTCGGCGCCGTCCGCGAGCGCGGGCTCGTGTTGACGGCCTACAGCCCGCTGGCCCAGGGCGACCTGCTGGCCGACGAGACGGTCCGCGCGATCGCCGAGGCGCACGGGGCCGAGCCGGCGCAGGTGGCGCTGGCGTGGCTGCTCGGGCAGGACCGCGTCGCGGCCATCCCGAAGGCGTCGTCCGACGCCCACCGCCAGTCGAACCTCGACGCGGCCGGGCTCACGCTGGCCGCCGACGAGCGCGCCCGGCTCGACGCGCTCCCCAAGGACCGCCGCGGCACCGACCCGTCCTGGGGCCCCGACTGGGATCGGTAGGGCTGGACCGGGGGAGGCCGCCGGCCGGAGCTTGCGGCGCCCCCCGACCCCGCCCATGCCGTCTCCCCTCTCCCGCCCCGACGTCTGGAACGCCGTCGCCGACGGCTACGCCGACGCCCTCGTCCCCCTCTTCGCGCGCTATGCCGACAGCGCCCTCCGGCTGGGGCGGGTCGGCGCGGGCCACCGCGTGCTCGACGTGGCCGCCGGGCCCGGCACGCTGTCGCTCCTCGCCGCCGAGCGCGGCGCCGAGGGCGTCGCCCTCGACTTCGCCGACGCGATGGTCGCCGCGCTCCGCCGCCGCGCCGACGCCGCGGGCCTCGCCGTCGAGGCCGTCCCCGGCGACGGGCAGGCGCTCCCGTTCGCCGACGGGGCCTTCGACCGGGCGTTCTCGATGTTCGGGCTCATCTTCTTCCCCGACCCCGGGGCGGGGCTCCGGGAGGCCCACCGCGTCCTCCGCCCCGGCGGCCGGCTCGTCGTGTCGAGCTGGGCGCCGCTCGACGGCGTCCCGCTCCTCCGGACCTGCTTCGGCGCCCTCGCGGCGCACCTGGCCGACTTCCCGTTCGGCGAGGGGGCCGCGCCGTTCGGCCGGCCCGAGGAGCTGGCGGAGGCCTTCGAGGCCGCCGGCTTCCGCGCCGTCGAGGTCCACACCATCGCGCACGAGACGGAGGCGGCGTCGGCCGCGTCGTTCTGGGAGGCAAACGAGCGGAGCTCGGCCCCCCTCGCGCTCCTCCGCGAAGCGGTCCCGCCCGGCGCCTGGGCGGGCCTCCGGGCGCGCGTGGTCGAGGCCATCGAGCGCGACCTCGGCGCCGGCCCCTCCGCGATGGCGTGGCCGGCGCACCTCGCCGTCGGCACGAAGCCCTGAACGCCGTCCGCCCGCCTCGGCGTCGAGGCGGGCGGAGCCGGAGGGAGGCGGGGCGGGCGGCTACGCGCCGGCACCGATGGTGACGGGCACGCCGACCGTGCCCCAGTGGAGCACCATCACGGCCTCGTCCTCGGAGACGTCCTCGAAGCGGATCTCGAACTGCTCCTGCATCGGGGCGTCGGTCATCGGCTCGGCCGTGACGCGGACGCGGTCCTCGGCCGCGTCATAGCGGAAGGCGCCCCACTGCTCGGCCACGTCGTTGAGGATGACCGTCCACTCGCCGTCGCCGGGGATCGCGAACAGGGCGTAGGTCCCGGCCGGGACGGCCTCGCCGCCGAACGTCACGTCGTCGGAGAAGGTGACGGTGGCGGCCTCGTTGGCGCCGGTCCGCCAGACCTCGCCGGCCGGGGCCAGCTCGGCGCCCTCGGCGAAGTAGGCCCGGCCCCTCAGCGACGGGCGGCCGTACTGGACGAGCACGTCGGTCGTCCCGACGGTCGTGCCGACGTAGGCGTTGGGGCTCGGGCGGGCCTCGTCGGAGGCGCGCGGCGGGGCGTCGGCGAAGACGCCCCCGTCGGGCATGTCGGCGCCCATCTCGTCCATGGCGTCGCTCTGGGCGCAGGCGGTGGGGACGAGCAGGACCGCGGCGAGCGCGGCCAGGAGGGAGAATCGCATGGGGAGGGTGTGTCGGGTGGAAGCGGCGAAGCTACGCGGATCGCCGGATTCCCGATCCCACCCCCCGTCCGCCCCGGCGCCGAGGCGGAGGGGGCCGGCGCTAGCGGACCGCGCGGGCGACCGCCAGCACGTCGGCGAGGACGCCGGCGGCGGTGACCTCGGCGCCCGCGCCGGGGCCCTGCACCACGAGCGGCGAGGCGGCGTAGCGGTCCGTCGCGATCTCGACGAGGTTGTCGGCGCCGGCGAGCCGGCCGAGCGGGGAGTCGGCGGGGACGGACAGGGCGCCGACGCGGAGGCGCGCAGCGTCCCCTTCGCGGCGGAGCTCGGCGACGTAGCGGAGCCGCTGGCCGGCCCGCTCGGCCTCGGCGGCGCGCGCGGCCCACGCGGCGTCGGCGACGGCGAGGGCCTCGGCCACGAGCGTGACCGGCACGTCCCTGGCCTCGTCCGGCACGAGGCTCTCGACCTCGACGTCCGCCCGCTCGACGCGGAGCCCGGCCGAGCGCGCGAGGATCAGCAGCTTCCGCGCGACGTCCTCGCCCGAGAGGTCGTCGCGGACGTCGGGCTCGGAGTAGCCCTGCTCGTGGGCCCACCGCGCGGCCGTCGAGAACGGCGCCCCCTTCTCGATCTGCCCGAACAGGTACGTCATCGTCCCGGACAGGACGCCGCGGACGGACCGGACCCGGTCGCCCGTGGCCACGAGGTCCTCGATCGTGCGGACGACCGGGAGCCCGGCGCCGGCCGTCGTCTCGTAGCGGTAGTGGACGGCGCCGGTCGCGCTCAGCTGGCGGAGCCGCTCGTAGGCCGCCTGCGACCGCGTGTTGGCCAGCTTCGACGGCGTGACCACGCTGACGCCCGCCGCCAGCAGCCCCTCGACGAGGTCGGCCACCTCGGGCGCGCCGGTCGCGTCGACGAACACGGTCGGCGTGCCGGCCGCGTGGGCCGCCAGCCGGTTGACGAGCGCGGGCCAGTCGGGCGGCGCGTCGCGGAGACCGGGCGCCGACGCGTCGAGGCCGTCGAAGTCGACCGCCGAGCGCCGCCGCGAGCACGCGCCGACGAGCCGGAGCGCGCGGCCGTCGAGCCCGGCCATCTGCCGGAGCAGGGCGCCGCCCACGGTGCCGACCCCGGCGACGAACACGCTGAGGGGCTTGGCCGGTTCGGGCGAGGGACAGAGAGCGAGCGAGGACATGTCAGAGAGGTCGTGGGGGCGCACCGCGGGTGTCCCCGCGTCGGCGTCACGCGCCGGCGCGGAGGAACCCGGTGTCGGAGAGGAAGGGGCGGACGAGCGCGTCGAGCGCGTCGAAGTCGACGAGGAAGGCGTCGTGGCCGAACGGCGAGTCGAGCTCGGCGTAGCGGCCGGCGGGGAGGAGGTCGGCGAGGGCGCGCGTCTCGGCGGGCGGGTACAGGACGTCGGACGAGATGCCGACGCAGAGGGCCTCGGCGCGGAGCCGGCCGAGGGCCGTCGCGGCGTCGACGCGCTGGCCGCCGCGGCCCACGTCGTGCGTGTCCATCGCCTCCGTGAGGCGGACGTAGGCGCCGGCGTCGAACCGGCCGGCCAGCTTGGCGCCCTGGTAGCGGAGGTAGCTCTCGACGGCGAAGCGCGGATCTGTGGGCTCGACGCGCGGCTCGTGGGGCGCCCGGCCGAACCGCTCGGCGTAGAGCTCGGCGCTGCGGTACGTCGTCATGGCCATGGCGCGGGCGGCGGCCAGGCCCGCCTCGGGCGGATCGCTGGCGGGGAAGTCGCCGCCCTGCCACTTCGGGTCGGCGCGGATCGCCATGCGCTGGGCCTCCGAGATCCCGATCTGCCACGCCCCGTGCTGCGCGCCCATCCCCACGAGCACGAGCCGGCGGACGCGGTCCGGCCCCGCCTCGCGGTCGACGAGCGCCAGCTCGAGCGCCTGCATCCCCCCCATCGACGCGCCGACGGCGAGGGCCACCTCGCGCACGCCGAGCTTGTTGAGCAGCCGCGCGTGGAGCCGGGCCTGGTCGCGGACCGTGACGGCCGGGAAGCGGCTCCCGAGGCGGCGGCCCTCGGCGTCGGGCGTGCCCGGCCCGGTCGTCCCGTAACACGAGCCGAGGGCGTTGGCGCACACCACGAACTGGCGCTCCGGGTCGACCAGCCGGCCGGGCCCGACGAGGCCGGGCCACCAGCTCGCCGCGTCGGCGTCGCCCGTGAGCGCGTGGCACACGACGACGGCGTTCGCGGCGGCGGCGTCGAGGGCGCCCCACGTCCGGAACGCGACGGTCACCTCGGGCAGCCGGACGCCCGCCTCGGTGGTGAACGCACCGAGGCGGACGGACTGGGGCTCGCCGGCGGCCGGCGGGGCGAGCGCCCCGCGGGCGGCGGGCATTCGGGAGCGGGTCAGAGCGGGGGAGACGGGCATGA
>CAXRFJ010000132.1:0-7115 GCA_964229475.1 Rubrivirga sp. | reverse complement strand
ACCGCCAGTCCGGCGAGACGTACCGCGAGCCGAACGTCGTCCTCTATTCGGGCGTCACGCAGACCGGGTGCGGCACGGGGCAGGCCCAGATGGGCCCGTTCTACTGCCCGAACGACATGTCGGTCTACCTCGACCTCTCGTTCTTCAACCAGCTCCAGCGGATGGGCGCGCAGGGCGAGTTCGCCGTGGCCTACGTCATCGCACACGAGGTGGCCCACCACGTCCAGAACCTCGAGGGGCTCCTGTCGCGGTCGCGCTCGAACGCGATGTCGGTCCAGACCGAGCTCCAGGCCGACTGCCTCGCGGGCGTCTGGGCGAACCACGCCCGCGGCGAGGAGGGCCGCCTCGTGCTCAACGACGCCGACATCGAGTCGGGCATCTCCGCCGCTGCCGCCGTCGGCGACGACGCGATCCAGCAGCGGGCCGGGCAGGCCGTCCGCCCCGAGTCGTTCACGCACGGCTCCAGCCGCGAGCGCGTCGACGCGTTCCTGAGCGGGTACCGGTCGGGCGACTACGGGGTCTGCTTCGGCGCGCGCTAGGCGGGCCAGGCCACGGCGAGCCACAGATCGCCCTCCCGGCCGAAGGCGACGGTCCACGCGCCGGACCCCTCCGCCTCGGCGCGGGCGTGGCCCCGGTCGGGCGGCCCGCCGTCGGCGTCGAGGGCGAGCCGGACCGACCGGCCGCCGGCGCGGAAGCCCGTGCGCTGGCCCTTGAGGACCGCCTCCTTGAGCGTCCACAGGAGCGTCTGCGCGTCGTCGGTGGGCCCGCCGAGCGCGTCGAGGAGCGCGTGCTCGCCGGGCGTGAGGATCCGGCGCCAGAGGTCCGGGCGGCGCGGCGCCACCCGCTCGAGGTCGACGCCGACGGGGCCGCCGGCGACGGCCGCCAGCGCGGCGACGCGGTGGGCCCGCGCCGGGTGGGCGATCGAGACGTGGAGGCCGGGCAGCTCCGGCGCCCCGTCGGCGCCGACCGCGAGGGGCACGGCCTCGGGCGCGACGGCGAGCCGGGCGGCGGCGAGCGTCCGGGCGGCCGGCCGGCCGAGGGCGAACTGGCGGCGCCGGTCGGGGTGGCCGAACGTCGCGAGGCGGGCCCGCTCGGCGTCGGAGAGCGCGGGCGCGCGGGCGTCCGCGGCCGTCGCCAGGCAGGCGCCGAGGCCTACGGGAAATCCCCATTCGCTCGGATCGAGGTCCGTCATAGGGCAGGACGAGCGGCGGGGTGGGCGGGCTGTGACAGACGGACACGCACATCGGGGACCCCCCGGTGCGCGTCGTAAGTTTAGGGTCCTTCAGCCCGGCCTTCGATCCTCGGCCCATGAGTGCCCTCCCCCTCCCCACCCTCGCCATGCCGTCGGCGGACACCGTCCAGCGCGCCCGGGAGTCGTTCTCCGACTTCATCGAGGCCTATCGCGACAAGCTCTCCCACCTGTTCGGCACCCGGCACGACCTCGACTCGGGCGGCACGGAGCGCGGCGTCGCCCCGTTCGTCATCCAGCGGTTCCGCGACGTCGACCCGCTGTCCGTGTATGTGCCCGAGCCCTACGGCGGGCGCGGCGGCACGATCGGCCACAGCCTGACGGTCCTCGAGGAGACGAGCTACCACTCGCTCCCGCTGAGCCTCATCGTCGGGATCAACGGCGGGCTGTTCCTCCAGCCGGTCGCGAAGTACGCGACCGAGGAGGCCAAGGAGCACGTCCTGACGTCGTTCGTCCGCGACCGGAAGTTCGCCGGGCTCATGATCACCGAGCCCGACTACGGCTCCGAGGCGCTCTCGATGGAGACCGGCTGGCAGCAGACCGAGCGGGGCACCTATGAGATCCACGGGACGAAGCACTGGGCCGGGCTCACCGGCTGGGCCGACTACTGGCTCCTCACGGCCCGCCCGCGGACGTCGTCCGGCGGCCTCCGCCGCGACGTCGACTTCTTCATCGCCGACGCCAACCAGCCCGGCCAGCACGTCACGGTCGAGGAGCTCTACCCGAACCTCGGGCTCAAGATGATCCCGTACGGCCGGAACCGCGTCGACGTCGAGGTCCCCGGGTCGGCCCGCCTCGAGCCGCACTCGACGGGCGTCAAGATGATGCTCGACATCCTCCACCGGAGCCGGCTCCAGATCCCCGGCATGGGCATGGGCTACCTCCGGCGGATCTTCGACGACGCGCTCGACCACGCCCGCGAGCGGTTCGTCGGCGGCAAGCCGCTCCTCGACTACGACCAGGTCCGGGCCCGCCTCGCGCGGCTCCAGTCGTTCGTGACCGGGACGGCCGCCATGTGCATGGAGACGGCCGGGACCGCTGGCGTCGAGCGCGACCTGTTCGGCGAGGGGCTCAAGGCCAACGCGTTCAAGACGGTCGTGACCGACTGGATGCAGGAGGCCGCGCAGTCGTTCCTCCAGCTCATGGGCGCCCAGGGCTACCGGGAGGACCACCGCGCCGGCCGCGCCGTCGTGGACAGCCGCCCGTACCAGATCTTCGAGGGCTCGAACGACATCCTCTACCAGCAGGTCACGGAGTCGGTCGTGAAGGCCATGCGGCGGCTCAAGGAGGCCGACCTCGGGGCCTACCTCCGCACGGAGCCGCTCACGGCCCGGGCCGCGGCCACCTTCGGCGACTCGCTCTCGTTCGACGTCGACTGGTCGATGCCGCAGCGGAAGCTCGTCGACCTCGGCAAGGCCATCTCGCGGATCGTCACGATGGAGATGACGATCGAGATGGGCGAGCGCGGGTTCTCGTCGGAGCTCGTCTCGAACATGCTCGAGGAGACCCGGGCCGAGGTCCGGTCGATCCTCGAGACGTACCGCCGCGGCGGCCTGACGGGCGTCGTGGAGGAGGCCGGGGCGCCCGAGTGGCTCGCCCGCGTCCGCGTCGCCTCGTGACGGGCCGGCCCGAGGCGGGCGAGCACGACCCGTACTTCGGCCGCTACGTCGGCCTCGCCGACGGCGACGACCTCGGCGAGGCGCTCCGCCGCCCCGGGCTGGCGGCCCTCGCCCGCGGCCTCGACCCGGCGCTCGGCGGCCACCGCTACGCGCCCGGCAAGTGGACGCTGGCCGGCGTCGTCCAGCACGCCGTCGACACCGAGCGGATCTTCGCGGCCCGCGCCCTCCGCATCGCCCGCGGCGACGCCACGCCGCTGCCCGGCTTCGACGAGGTCGCCCTCGGCGACGCGATGCCCCGGGACCGCCCGCTCGCCGCGCTGGCCGACGAGTTCGACCGCGTCCGCGCCTCGACCCTCGACCTGTTCGCCTCGGTCCCCGAGGCCGACCTGCTCCGCGTCGGGACCGTCAGCGGCCGCGCCCTGAGCGCCCGCGCCGCCGGATGGATCATCGCCGGTCACGACCAGCACCACGCCCGGGTCGTCCGCGAGCGCTACCTGACGACGGAGGGGGCGGCCTGAGCGGGGCGGCCCGCCTCGGCGGCGCTACGGGGAGCCCCGAGGCCCGGCGCGCGAGGGACCCTCGCACGGCCGCCGGGGTTGGGTCCGCATGCGCTACACGTCCTACCTCGACGTCCCCGTCCCGGCCGCCGAGCTGTTCGGCTGGCACGCACGGCCCGGCGCCTTCGAGCGCCTCACGCCGCCGTGGCAACCCGTCTCGCTGACGTCGCACGAGGGCATCCGCGACGGCGACCGCGCGGTGATCCGCCTCGGCACCCGGTGGGTCGGGCTCGACTGGGTCGCCGAGCACCGCGGCTACTCCGAGGGCTGCCTCGACGGGCGCGGCGCGTGCCAGTTCGAGGACGTCCAGGTCGAGGGGCCGTTCGCGGCGTGGCACCACACGCACCGGATGCTCCCGTCCGAGTCGGGCTCGGTGCTGGAGGACGACGTGGCGTACGAGCTCCCGCTCGGGGGGCTGTCGGACCTCGCGGCCCCGTTCGGCGAGCGCCAGATCGAGCGGCTGTTCGCCTACCGCCACCGCGTGACGCACGAGGACCTCCGCCGCCACGCGGAGGCCGACGCGGCGCCGATGACGGTCGCCATCACGGGCGCCTCCGGGCTCGTGGGCTCGGCGCTGGCGGCGTTCCTCCAGGGCGGCGGGCACACCGTCGTCCGGCTCGTCCGCCGACGCGAGGACGCCGGGAGCCGCGGGCCGCAGGACCGGGCGGTCTACTGGAACGTCGAGGCGGGCGAGGTCGACCTCCCCGCGCTCCGCCGCGCGGCGCCCGACGCCGTCGTCCACCTCGCCGGCGAGCCGATCACGAACCTCAACGGAACCACGGCCGCCCGGCGCCGCATCTGGGAGAGCCGGGCCAAGGGGACGCAGCTCCTCAGCCGCGCCCTCGCGGCCCTCGACCCCGCGCCGCGCGTCCTCGTCTCGGCCTCCGCCAGCGGCTACTACGGACACCGCGGCGACGCCCGCCTCCCCGAGTCCGCCGGTCCCGGCGACGGGTTCTCGCCCGACCTCTGCCAGGCGTGGGAGGCCGCGACCGCCGAGGCCGAGGCGGCCGGCATCCGGACCGTCCACGCCCGCATCGGGCTCGTGACGACCCCGAAGGGCGGGCTGCTCCAGCCGCTCGCGCCGGTCGCCGCGCTCGGCCTCGGCGGCTGGCCCGGCGACGGCGACGCGTGGTGGCCCTGGGTCGCCCTCGACGACGTGGTCTACGCCATCCACCACGCCCTCCTCGACGACGGGCTGCGCGGGCCGATGAACGTCTCCGCGCCGGAGCCCGCCCGCACCCGCGACTTCGTCCAGACGCTGGCGGCCGTCCAGAACCGGCCGGCGGCCGTGCGCGTGCCCGAGGAGCTGGTCCGAACCCTCGGCGGCGAGCTCGCCCGGAGGGTCGCGCTCCAGAGCATCCGGATGGTGCCGCACGCGCTGCTCGACCGCGGCTTCCGGTTCTCGACGCCCGACCTCGACGTCGCCCTCGCCCACCTCCTCGGCCGCCTCGACGCCCACACGCTCCCATGATCCGCCCCTTCCTGCTGGCGGCGCTCGTCGCCGCGCCCGCCCTTGCCCAAGACGGGCCGCTCACCGCTCGCGCCGACGGCACGGTCGGCGACCCGGTCCCGATGTCAGTCACGGTCCCGCCTGCCGACGAGGCCCTCTTCGACACCGACCGCCAGTTCCGTGACGACCTCCGCGCGGTCACGAACGTCGTCGCCACCGTCGCGCTCGTCCACGAGGCGACCGGCGCGTTCCCGACCTCGACCTTCGATCTCCTCGGCAGCCGCGCGGCCGACCAGACCCGCCTCCGTGGGATGCCGCTCTCGGACCTCTCCGTCAGCCGAGACGGCGACGGCCTCGTGGTCCGCTACGTCCCGCTCCCCGTCGACCCGTACGTCCGCGAGGACGACGTCGTCCGAATCACGATCACGCGCGACGCGGGCGAGCTGTACAAGGGCGACTACGAGATTCTCCGTCAGGCCGACCCGGACGAGGGCGGCAAGCGCCTGCCGTACGACGTCGCCGGCCGCTACCGTGTGCTCCGCGGCTACGGGACCGCCTGCGTCGACGTCGCGACGGTCCGCGACCGACTGGCGGCGGGCTCGTACGCGCCGGAGCCGGGCACGCTCGGCCCCGAGCCCCTGACGACGCGCGTCCACGCGGTCCGCGAGGCCGAGACGGTCTACTTCCAGAACCCGGCCCGATGAGTGCGGACGTCATCGTCGTCGGGGCCGGGCTGGCCGGGCTGAACTGCGCGCGGACGCTGACCGCGTGGGGCGTCGAGGTCGCCGTGCTGGAGGCGTCCGACGCCGTCGGCGGGCGCGTGCGGACGCACCGGGAGGACGGCTTCCTCATCGTCCGCGGGTTCCAGGTCTACCTCACGGCCTACCCCGAGGGCCGGGCCGTCTTCGACCACGCCGCGCTCGGCCTCCGCGCGTTCGACCCCGGCGCGTGGGTCTGGGTGAACGGCGGCTTCCAGCGCATCGGCGACCCGCTCCGCCAGCCGACGCGGGCGCTCCCGACGCTCGCGGCCGACGTGGGCACGCTGGCCGACAAGCTCCGCGTGCTCCGCCTCCGCCAGTCGGTCCGGAACGGCACGGCCAACGACCTCTGGCACCGCCCCGAGCGGACGACCGAGGCGGCCCTCCGCGACCGCTACGGGTTCTCGGATCGGATGGTGGACCGCTTTTTCCGGCCGTTCCTCGGCGGCGTCCTGCTGGACCGCGAGCTCCGGTCGTCGAGCCGGGCGTTCGAGGTCTACTTCCGTCGGTTCTCGGAGGGCGAGGCCGCGCTCCCGGCCGGCGGGCTGCAGGCGCTCCCCGAGCAGCTGGCGGCGTCGCTGCCCGACGGCACCGTCCGCCTCGGGGCGCGCGTGGAAGGCGTCGCGCCGTACGAGGCTCGCGTCGAGGACGGCGACGAGCTCCGCGCGAAGGCCGTCGTCGTGGCGACCGACGCGCTCGCGGCGGGCGGCCTCCTCGACCTCGCGCCGCCGCGCTCGAAGGGGACGGTCCAGATCGCGTGGGCCGCCGACGCGCCGCCGGTCGACGCGCCCGTGCTGCTGCTCGACGGCGAAGGCGGCGGGCCGCTCAACAACGTCCAGGTGGTCAGCAACGTCCAGCCGAGCTACGCGCCGGCGGGCCAGGCGCTCGTCACCGGCAGCGTCCTCGGCACCCCCGAGGCCGACGACGTCTCGCTCGACGTGGCCGCCCGCGCCCAGCTCCACCGGTGGTTCGGGCCCCAGGTGGCCGGCTGGCGGACGCTCCGCATCGACCGCGTGCCGGACGCGCTCCCCGACCTCCCGTCGCTCGAGCCGCCCGAGCGCCCGGCCCGCCTCCGCGACGGCCTCTACGTCACCGGCGACTGGCGGCGGAACGGGTCGATCAACGGCGCGCTCGCCGCCGGCCGCCACGCCGCCGAGGCCGTCCTCCGCGACCTCGGCCACGACGCTCCGTGATGCCGGCGGTCTTCCTCGTCCACCTCGGCGCGACGCTCCTGATGGTCGGGGTGATCTGGACCGTCCAGGTCGTCCACTACCCCCTCTTCGCGGGCGTCGGCGCCGGCGGGTGGGCGGCGTACGAGGCCGCGCACCAGTCGCGGATCACGCTCGTCGTCGGGCCGCTCATGCTCGCAGAGCTCGTGACGGCCGTGTGGCTCGTGCTCGACCGGCCCGCAGGGCTGCCGGCGTGGGCCGTCGTGCTCGGCGCCGCGCTCGTCGGCGTGATCTGGGCGTCGACGGCGTTCGT
>CAXRFJ010000131.1:0-7811 GCA_964229475.1 Rubrivirga sp. | reverse complement strand
CCTACACGACGCTCTTCCGATCTGTCTCCGTCGAACGGGGCCGCGCCGTCTCAAAATCTAGAGGGGTGGGGCCTATCGGAGGGGGGACGCCCCCTCCCTTGGGCTAGAACCGATTCTCGGGATGACGTAAACCGTCCTGGGGCCATAGACGAGACGGACGCTGCAGTGCGCGTCTATTCACGCATGGGCGAGCGCGCTGGGTGAGGGGTGCGGCGAGCGAGTCGCTGTGCCGTTCAGAGATACCGCGTGGCTCCCTGGCCGACATTCGCTCTCGGGGCACGGGGGAGCCCACTTCAGAAGTGTCTGCCCCCGTCTCTCAGGTCCCCCCACCGCTCGCGGCACCACGGGGTACCAACCCGAGCGACGGCGGCTCGGGCCGAGATCGGGCGTGCGGCCGCAGGCCGACGGCCGCGGAGCGGCCGTGCCCGTCCCCTCCCGAGGCCGCGGGGCCAGAAGCGGAGCCCCGCGGCCTCGACGGGACGGCTACGATCCGTCCGAGGCCGTCCGCGCCTCCATCTCGTCCTCGGGCACCCATCGGTTCGTCTCGAAGTCGAACACCTCCGCGCCGTCGGGCATGAGCCCGCTGCTACGGGCCTCGCTCAGCGTGTAGGTCCGCTCGCTCAGCGGCCCCACGACGTTCCCCGACGCCTGCGGGGGCGCGTGGTCCTCCGCCATCTCTAGGTCCGCGAACGTGAGCCGCACGCCGTCCTCCCCCGCCAGCCAGCGGCGGCGGCGCTCGGCCTTCTCTTCCTGTGTCTCGTCGTGTCGGGTCTGCATCGGTTCGGGGGTGGGTTGCTAGGGGTCGGTCCGTTCGTTCTGCGCGTCGATCCACGCCAGCGCGCGGCGCTCGCCCTCGCGCAGGACGGGCGAGCCGTGGGCCATGAGTTCGATCTGTTCGGGCGTGTGGGGGACGTGGCTCGCCTGGGCGAACGCCTCGACGCGCCGACGGGCGCGGATCGCCTCCCGCTGCTCCTTCAGCGACGGCGCCCACGGCTCCGCCTGGGGCTCCTGTGGCGCCGCCTCCTGCGCCTCGACGGCGCGGGCGGCCTCGGCCTCGGCCTTCGACTTGGCGGCCTCCTGGGCGATCACCCGCGACGCCTTCAGGGCCGCCGAGGAGAGGGCGGCCCAGCCGTCGGGCGTGAGGCCGCGGGGGTCCTCTCGGAGGAGCCGAGCCCGCTCCTTATCGGCCTCCGCCTCGGCGCTCCACGTCGGCGCGGGGCGCGGGCGGCCGTTCGCGCGGGCCGCCGTCAACTCGCGCTCCCACTCCCACACAGCGGCGTCGGGCACGCCCGCGTCAACGAGAGCGCGGTGGGCTTTCCGCTGGCCGTAGTTCGGGTGCCCGTAGCGGACGCTCCGATCAAACCGCGCCTCGGCATATGCGTCCCAGAGCGGCGCCAGGTCGGCGTCACGGAGGGCGTCTAGCTTGGCGAAGTCGGACTCCCACGCGCGCTCGTGGAGCGGCTTCGGGGAGCGCGTCAGCTGAGGGCTCGCGACGGGCATCGGCCTAGAGGCTCGGGTGACGGGCGTACTTCTGACGGCGGGCGAGCTTGGCGACCTCGGAGACGGGGACGCGGTACTCCCCCCGCTCGTCGCGCTCGGCCTGGACGTAGCCCTGCTGGATGCGGTAGTAGAGGGTGGAGCGGCCGTAGCCCGTGAGGGCGACGAGTTCTCCGAGGCCGACGGTGTGGGGGGCGGTCATGGGTCGATGGGGATGCGTCCTGATTATTGGACGCTCCCGACATCGCAAAGATCCTGTGCGGTCTTGACTTTTGCTGGGCGACCCCTTTACTTAAACTCGTTTTGGGGAACCTGAAAGGTCGAGCGAGGTATAGAGGGTACCCGCTTGGGGTGCTCCGCCTCGCTCGGAGCCAGACAACAGGCGGGCGTACCACGCAGGCACCCGCGAAGTGAGCGCGGGCGAGACATCAGGACGCGAACGGAGGTGGCCCCCTCCCCCTGGCTAGGTTCGGTCGGGCGACCACGTGTTCAGAAGTCCCCCCTGCTCTGCACGACGAATCGCGAGCAGACCGAGCACGGAGTCCGAAGTGGATACGTGGCTCGGCAGTCGGCGCCCTCGGCCGACTCGATAGGCTGACACGGAGACGTGCCCAGCCGAAGCCCGACGCGGTTGCCTTGACGACACTCGGTTAGCCCCCGTCGGACCAGATCAGGGCGGCCGACGGGCACCACCCGTCGAAATCAACTTTGTAGCGTCGTAGGGAGGGGCTTGCTGTACCTGTTTGAGACAGTACAGAAACCAGTCGTCACCATGAGTCTCAGGCTCGACCGTAGCGCCCCCATCAGAAGACGGGCTCGGCCGCTTCGCGCCCGTCGGCCTGCGGCCGCACGCCCGATCTCAGCCCGAGCCGCCGTCGCCCTGGGTGTGACCCCGTGGAGCCGTGAGGGGTAGGGGCCTGAGAGACGAGGGCAGACACTTCCAAAGTGGGCTTCTCTGCCCCCTGAGAGCAAATGACGCCCCGAGCCCCCACGGGGTGCGCCCCGAGCACGAGCCCTCTGGTAGCGGTACAGACAATGAGAGGCACGGCGTTCCAGGCAAGCCCCAGGCTTTCGTGACTCGGACAGGCTAGACGGCCACAGCTAAGGTTGTGAACCCATCTGGCGATTGGCATAGATCCGTTGGGTGGATTATGCTCACGCTCCCTTCATTGTCGCTCTCGCCATGAGCTTTTCCGACCGACTCGCCTCGCTCGCCCAACGCGCTCCCAGCCTAATCGGCCATCTAGAAACAGAGGAGGCGACGAAGAACGCGCTTGTCATGCCGTTCATCGCGGCCCTGGGGTATGACGTGTTCAACCCCCAAGAGGTAGTGCCCGAGTTGACAGCCGATGTGGGAGTGAAGAAGGGCGATAAGGTGGACTATGCGATCAAGCAAGACGGGGAGGTCATCATCCTGATCGAGTGCAAGACGGCAGGCGCGAACCTGAGCGAGGCCAACATGAGCCAGCTTTTCAGGTACTTCACCGTGACGAACGCGCGTATCGCCGTCCTCACGAATGGCATTCACTATCGGTTCTACTCCGATCTGGAGGAGCCCAACAAAATGGATGGGCGGCCATTTCTTGAACTGGACTTGCTCGATTTGCGGGAGCACCACGTCAACGAGGTAAAGCGGCTCGCGAAGGGATCGTTTGACCTGAACAGAATGCTTAGCGCAGCGAGCGAGCTGAAGTACCTCCGTGAGCTTCACCGCGTGCTCGCAGAGCAGTTCGAGAATCCAGACCCCGAACTCGTCCGCTTCCTCTACCTACAGGTCAACCCTGAGGGGCGCTTCATCGCCAGCGTGCGAGAACAGTTCAGCGAACTGGTCCCGAAGGCGTTCCAGCAGTTTATCAGCGAGCGCGTGAGCGGTCGCCTGCGCACCGCACTGGCGCAGGAGGACGTGGTCACTGGTCGGAAACAGGACGACTCCGCCAGCGAGGAGAATGCGGAAGAGAGCGAACCGAGGGACAGCGGAGTCGAGACGACCGCCGATGAAGTCGAGGCGTACCACATCGTGAAGGCCATTGTCCGCGAGGTCGTCGCGCCCGAGCGAATCGTCCACCGCGATACGAAATCGTACATGGGCATCCTCCTTGACGACAACAACAGAAAGCCGATCTGCCGCCTGCACTTCAACACGAGCCAGTACTATCTGGGAACGTTCGACGCGGGCAAGAACGAGACGCGCCACACAATCGACTCTCTGAACGACATCTATCAGCACGCGGACCAGCTGCGCAAAACAGCCGTGGGATACGATTCCTAGGGCCGAAGCGTCACCGAACCTTGTAGGGCCGTACAGGGCCAGCGACAGTGGTACGGAGCGGTCCCCGCGCGGCACTATGCCCTCCTGTACGAGGGGCGCCTTTGACAGCTAGAGGGCGTGCTATACACTTGTCGCAACAAGCAAGTACTGCCCCCGCTCACACACTGGGGACTCTAGCGAGGAACGGAGGCCGATACGGGGGAGACGTGGGTTTACGCCCCGTCTCAGTCCCTGATCGGGAATGTAAACCTATAAACAATCATGTAGCGGACGACCCTCTACTAGATCAGCGAGCCAAAAGGGTCATCTGGTACCAACCAGGGGGACACGACAAACTTATCTTGACACCTCACAAAGGCACTCATGCTCACAGATCCTTTCGAGCAACACTTTAATAGAGCCACATGGTATTCATTCGCTCAATCACGAAGTCTACCTGTATCTTATGATGCGTGGGGACTCGCCCCGCACGCGCCCGAGTTTGGGCGTCCCGTTCTCTCACTTGCTGTCGTCGCCGTCACGGACGGTACCCCTGGAGGGTACCCCCGAAGCCGAAATGGTACCCCCAGGGGTACCCATTGGCGCTTTGGCCCTCTCCCCTTCCCACGCCTCGACGTGCCGCGTTGAGCCGACTCTGAAGGCGAGCGAATCGGTCCGCATGACCGTGCTAAGGCCGTTTCACTGCCCCTCCCCCGCCAGCGCCGTCCGGATCGTCCGGAACAGGATCTTCGCGTCGAGCCCGAGGCTCATCGTCTCGATGTAGAACAGGTCGTACTTCAGCTTCTGGCGGACGTCGTCGAGGTCGGCGTCGTAGCGCCACTTGACCTGGGCGAGGCCCGTCACGCCGGGCTGCACGCGGTGCCGGCGGCTGTAGAGCGGGATCCGGTCGACGAGCTGCTCGACGAAGTACGGGCGCTCGGGGCGCGGCCCGACGAGGCTCATCTGCCCGAGGAGCACGTTCCAGAGCTGCGGGATCTCGTCGAGCCGGAGCTTCCGCAGCCAGCGGCCGACGGGCGTGATCCGCGAGTCACCGTGCTCGGCCCAGACGGGGCCCGTGTGCCGCTCGGCGTCGTCGACCATCGTGCGGAACTTGAGCATCGTGAACGGCCGCCCGTGCCGCCCGACGCGCGTCTGGCGGTAGATGGCCGGGCCCGCCGACGTCGCGCGGACGAGCGCCGCGACCGCCAGCCACACCGGCGCGCCGACGAGCAGGACCAGGGCGCTCACCACCACGTCGACGATCCGCTTCGTCCGCCGCTCCCAGACCGGCATCGGCTCCGGGAGCACCTCGATGAGCGGGAGCCCGTACGTGTGCTCCGTCCGCGCCATGCCGCCGACGGCGGCGTAGAAGTCGGGGACGAGCTTGAGCGTGACGGGCTTGCCGTCGCAGACGCGGAGGACCTCGTCGAGCGTCTCGTGGTCCTCGGTGCCGAGCGCGATGATCACGTCCTGCACCCGGAGCCGGTCGATCAGGCCGGGCAGCTCGGCGACGGCCGCGCGCGGGGCGCCGGCCGCGGTCACCTCGATGGCCCCGGCCGGGAGCGCGTCGCCGCCCGGGAACCGCTCGGAGATGTGGACGGGCGCCTCGGCCTCCTCGTAGCCCGCCTCGGCGAGGACGGGGATCACGGTGGGGGCCGTCAGGCGGACGGCCCCGACGATCTCGATGTTGGCGGCCGGGTACCGCGCGAGGTCGTGGTAGAGGGTCTCGACGCGGTCCGACCACCCGACCACGACGGCCCGGTGGCGCCCGTGGCCGCGGACGACGAGCGCCCGCTGGACGCCGCGCACGGCGAGGCGCACGGCGCCGACGGCCGTGAACTGCGCGAGCGCGTACCCGCCGATCGCGACGCGGAGCTCGCGGGCCTCCAGCTGGTCGACGACGAGGCCGAACAGGAGCGCGAGGCAGCCGAACACGACCACCTTCGCCAGCGTGCCCAGCTCGTCGAGGCGGCCCCGCGCGTAGCGCTCGGCGTAGAGGCCGGAGAACGCGAACAGCAGCAGCCACGACGCGACGAGCAGGCCGCCCGGGACCATGCGGGTGCCGGCGACGACCGGGAGCCAGTTCCAGGCCGGTTCTCCCCCCACGACCACGGCGAGCGCGGCGGCGGTGGCGAGGGCGTCCCCCAGGACGAGGGCGAGGATCTCAATGCGACGAGACAAGCGCGGCGAGCGGTGGGCGCGTAACGGAAGAGTCTCGGGGCACTGGGGGCGGGTGACAGGGCGAAAGTAGGCGCCCTCCCCGGGCGGTGCAAGCGGGGTCCGAGGGGGCGGTAGTTTTGCCCCATGCGCTGGACCGCCGCGCTCGCCCTCCTCCTGCTCCCGCTCGGCGCGCGCGCGCAGCCCGAGATCGTGCCCGCCGAGCACCGCGTGTACGACTGGCTCGCCGACCAGCGCGCGGCGGGCGTGCTGCCCGAGTACCGGCACGAGACGCTGCCTTACGACCGCGCCGAGGTCCGCCGCCAGCTCGACAGCCTCGCGGCCCACGCCGGCCGCCTCGGGCCCGCCGGCCGGTTCTGGCTGGGCGAGTTCCGGCGCGAGTTCTTCGAGCCCCTCGACCGGGTCCACAGCTACGTCGGCGACGGGCGGGCCGCGTTCCTGGACCCGGACGCCGAGCGGACCTTCGGCTACTTCCGCGACTCCACGTGGCGCGTGTCGGTCTGGGGCGAGGGCGTCGTCGAGGGCCGGGCCGCCGACGACGACCTCACGCCGGGCGGGCTCGCCCGGAGCGCCCAGCTCACGTTCGAGGCGAGCTACAAGAACCGCGTCGGCCTGTACACGAGCACGCTGTCCGGGACCCAGATGACGGGGAGCGCCGACGTCCTCGCCTCGGACCCCGCCCTCGCCCCGCTCTACTACGTCGCCGTCGACCCGGCCAACATCGCGGGGCCGTTCGACCGGACGACGGCGTCGCTGCGCGCGGTGGGCGGCCCGTTCTCGGCCGAGATCGCCAACGAGCGCCTCCGCCTCGGCGCCTCCGTCGACGCCCCCGTCGTGCTGGCCGACGGGGCCGACTACCTCCCCTTCGTCCGCCTCGGGCTCAAGACGCGGAGCGTGACCGTCCAGGCCATCCACGCCGCCCTCAGCAGTCAGTCGCGGTTCGTGATCGACGAGCCGGCCGAGGGCGACTTCTTCCTCGACGCGCCGCAGCGCTACCTCGCGCTCCACCGGCTCGAGGTCCAGCCGACGGGCTGGTGGACCTGGGCGTACACGGGGATGGCCGTCTACGGGCGCCGCGGGCCCGAGCTCGCCTACCTCAACCCGCTGTACCCGGTCAAGGCCGCCGAGCACGCGCTCTACGACCGCGACAACACGCTATTCTCGCTCGAGACGACCGTCCGCCCCCTCCGCGGCGTCGAGGGCAATTTCACGTGGCTCGTCGACGACCTCGCGACGGCGACCCTCGGCGACGCCAGCTACGGCAACAAGTGGGGGATCCAGACCGGGCTGAAGCTGGCGCTCCCGCGCACCGGCGCGACGCTGTTCGGCGAGTACGTCCGCATCGAGCCCTACACCTACAGCCACCGGTTCCAGGAGGACGGGGTCTACTTCAACTCGTACGTCCACAACGGCTTCGGGCTCGGGCACCCGCTCGGGCCCAACGCGGACCAGTGGCTGGTCGGCGTCAGCGCGTGGATGCCGTACCGGGCCCGCCTCCGGGTCTCCGGCCGCTACGTCCGCAAAGGGGAGAACTATCTCGCGGACGACGGGGCGCTCGTCAACGTCGGCGGGGACGTCCGGAACGGGGAGCCGCCGGAGGACGGCCGGAAGGCGTTCCTGGCCGGCGAGCTCTTCCAGGGCCCGGGGATCCGCGTGCTGACGGAGCTGGAGCCCGCGCGCGGCGTCGCGCTCCGGTTCTACGGCGACGTCCAGTACTGGGACGACCAGCCCACGGAGCTCTTCCTCCGCCTCGGCCTCGCCGTCCGCCCCTGATGCCCGGCCTCTCGACCTGGCGGAGCGGGTGGGGCGCCACGGTCGAGTACACCGAGTTCCGGTCCTGGGGCCTCGTCCGCGTCGCGGCCGGCGGCCCGTCCGGCCCCGTCGAGCG
>CAXRFJ010000130.1:0-3700 GCA_964229475.1 Rubrivirga sp. | reverse complement strand
GCCCTCGGCGTCGAGCGCGAGGACGCCGATCGTGTCGTGGTCGTCGGCGTGGCCGCTCGGTCGGTCGGGCGAGAGCCGGGCGCGGCGCTCGCTGGTGACGGCCGGCGCGTACTCGGCCGTCCGGAGCCAGGCGCGCCACGCGGCCTCGGCCTCCGGCGTGAGGAGGTCGACGGGCTCGACGCCCTGGCTGAGCGCGAACTCGCGGGCGCCGGCGCCCACCATCATCACGTGGGGCGTCCGCTCCATCACCATCCGCGCCAGCGAGACGGGGTGGAGGACGTCCTCGACGGCCGCGACGGCGCCGCAGCGGTGGCGCTCGTCCATGACGCAGGCGTCGAGCGTCACGCGGCCGTCGCGGTCCGGGTGCCCGCCGAGGCCGACGGAGTGGTCGTCGGGGTCGGCCTCGGGGACGCGCGCGGCGGCCTCGGCGGCGTCCAGCGCCCACCCGCCCGACCGCAGCACGTCCCACGCGGCGGACGCGGCCCGCCGGTTGTCCCACGTCGCCACGACGACGGGCGCGCCGGGGCGGACGGCGGCGGTCGCGGCGCGGGACAAGGCCGCCAGCGCGCCAAAGGCGGCGCCGGAGCGGAGGAGGTCGCGGCGATTCATCGAGTGGGAGGCGAGTGCGCGTGGAGGGTACGGTCGCTCGTCGCCCTACTCGACGGGGAAGTCGAAGTACGTCTGGTGCGGCTCGTCGCGGAGCGTGAAGTGCCACCACTCCTGTGCGTAGTTGCGGAAGCCGGCCGCGCTCATGGCCGCGCGGAGGCGCTGGCGGTTGCGGCGGGCCTCCGCGGAGACGGCGCGGCTGTCGGTGGCCGCGGCCGGGCTGAGGCAGTCGTAGGCCGTCCCCATGTCGAGGTCACCCTCGGGGAAGCGCCCGCCGCCGGGGAGGTCCGGCCCGGTCGGGGTCGAGAGCGGGCGGTCGCAGCGGGGGAGGGGGCCGTCGGCGGGGTCCGGGTAGTCGGTCCGGACCGAGGCCGCGACGGGGAGGCGGACGAGCGTGAGGTCGACGGTCGAGCCGCGGCTGTGGCCGCTCCGGGTCGCGATGTAGCCGCGCGAGAACAGCGAGCCCTTCGGTTCCTCGGGGTAGAACGCCTCCTTCATGGCCGTCGCGTCGCGGTCGTTCGCCCAGTGGACGAAGTGCGTCACGGCCCGCTGCGGGCGGTAGCAGTCGTAGACCTTCAGCCCGAGGCCGTCGCGGGCGAGCGCGCGGGCGGCGTCCTTCAGCGCCGCCGCGGCCTCCTCGGTCAGCACGCACTCGGGCGCGAGGTACCCGTCGATCGGCGCGCCGACGAAGTTGTACGACGTGGTGTAGCGGATCTCGCGCGCGATCTCGGGCGCCGTCTCGCTGAGCCGGACGAAGCCGTCGGGCAGCGGCGGGCGCTCGTCGGTCGTGTCGGGCACGGGCGGAGCCGCGGCGGGGTCCGCCTCGGCGCCGAGGCGGGCGGAGTCGGGTGGTGCGGTGGGCGCGGGCGTGGCGTCGGAGCGCTGGCACGCGGGGGCCGCCAACGCGAGCGCGGCCACGAGCAGCCAGGGGAGGACGGACGGGCGGGGCGACGCGGCGGGCATCGGGAGGCGGGGGGACGGCGGAAGGTAGGCCGCGCGAGAACGGGGCGGCGTCCGCGGTCGTTCGGCGCCCCGCGCTCTTCACCGAGCGCGCGCGGCGGGCCGCCGCCGAGACCGGGGGCCGCCGGGCCGTAGTTTGGGGCTCGTCAGCGCGCGATTTATGCCCACCCCCCTCGTCACCATCGCGGCCGTCGTCGTCCTCGGCATCGGGGCGCAGTGGCTCGCGTGGCGGACCAAGTTCCCGTCGATCCTGCTGCTGCTGGGCTTCGGGTTCCTCGCCGGCCCGGTCACGGGGTTCCTCCCGCAGGACGCGCTCCAGGGCGAGTGGCTGTTCCCGTTCGTCTCGCTCGCCGTCGGGATCATCCTGTTCGAGGGCGGGCTGACGCTCCGGTTCGACGAGTTCCGCGAGGTCGGGAAGGCCGTCGTCAACCTCATCACGATCGGCGTGCTCGTGACCGGCGTGCTCGGGGCCGTCGGCGCGCACTACCTCGCGGGGTTCTCGTGGGACGTCGCCATCGTCCTCGGCGCGCTCCTCACCGTGACGGGCCCGACCGTCGTGCTCCCGCTCCTGCGCCACGTCCGGCCCGCGGGGCGCGTGGGGACGATCGCGAAGTGGGAGGGGATCACCATCGACCCGATCGGCGCGATCCTGGCCGTCCTCGTGCTGGAGTCGGTCATCCTCATCCGCGAGCCGGCCGAGGCCGCGGGCGAGCACGGGACCGTGTGGGGCGCGCTCGCGCAGGGGATCGCCTTCGAGATCGTCGTCGGGGTCGGCGTGGCCGTCCTGTCGGCGGCGCTGCTGATCCTGCTCCTCCAGCGGCGCCTCGTGCCGGATTGGCTCCAGAACCCGGTGGCGCTCATGGTGGTCATCGCCGCGTTCGCGATCTCGAACTCGCTCCAGGAGGAGGCCGGGCTCCTCGAGGCGACGCTGCTGGGCATCATCATGGCGAACCAGCCCTACGTCTCGGTCCGCCGCATCGTCGAGTTCAAGGAGGACCTCCGGGTGCTGCTGATCTCGCTCCTGTTCATCGTGCTGTCGGCGCGGCTGGAACCGAGCGCGTTCGAGATCATGCTGGCGCCGGGGCCGCTCCTGTTCCTCGGCGCCCTGATGCTGGTGGTCCGGCCGCTCGCCGTCGTGCTGTCGTCGCTGGGGACCGGGCTGGACTGGCGCGAGCAGGCGTTCCTGTCGTGGCTGGCGCCGCGCGGGATCGTGGCGGCGGCCGTCGCGAGCCTGTTCTCGTTCCGCCTCGCGGAGTTCTTCCCGGCCGAGGCCGAGCGGATCGTGCCCGTCGTGTTCCTCGTGATCGTGGGCACGGTGGCCGTCTACGGGCTGACGATCTCGCCGCTCGCGCGGTGGCTCGGGCTGGCGCAGCCGGACCCCCAGGGCGTCCTGTTCATCGGCGCGCAGGGGTGGGTGCGCCGCGTGGCCCACGCGCTCCAGGGGCTCGGCGTCCGCGTGGTCCTCATCGACGCGAACGCGCGGAACGTCCGCCTCGCCAAGCGGGCCGGGCTGCCGGCCCAGCGCGCCAACATCCTGGCCGAGGGCGTGATCGACGACCTCGACCTGAGCGGGATCGGCCGGCTGCTGGCCGTCACGCCGAACGACGAGGTCAACGCGCTGGCGGCGCTCCACTTCGGCGAGGTGTTCGAGTCGGACGAGGTGTACCAGCTCCCGATGCGGGCCGACGGGCCGAAGAGCCCGGCCACGGAGATCCCGCGGCACCTCCGCGGGCGGCCGCTCTTCGCCACCGACGCCACGTTCACGGCGCTCGACGAGCGGCTCAACGCCGGCGCCGGTGTCCACGTCGTCCGCCTCACGGAGGACCGGACGTTCGCGACGCTCCTCGACGAGGCCGACACGGCCGAGCAGCTCGTGACGCCGCTGTTCCTGGTCCGCGGCGAGAAGGTCCGCGTCTACGCCGAGGACGCCGACATCCAGCCCCAGCCGGGCGACGCGCTCGTCGTCCTGGCCGACCGCGCCCCGGCCGACGTCTGGACCGAGGCCGAGGAGGAGGCCGACGCCGACGGGCTCGACGCCCAGGTCGAGCCGCCGATCCGGCCCGACGCGGGCGACGGGCTCCCGGGGCGCTTGGAGCCGCCGCGGGGGTGAGCCGAGGGGGGAGCCCCCGCGGCC
>CAXRFJ010000129.1:0-24817 GCA_964229475.1 Rubrivirga sp. | reverse complement strand
GGCCCTCGCCGAGCGTGGCGCGGGCGGGTAGCCGCTAGGGCCTCGCGACGAAGAGACCCGGCGTGGGCTCGGCCCACCGGAACTCGTCGGTCACCTCCACGAGCTTGGCGTCGTCCCCGTAGACCACGCGCGCCGCGTCGTACTCGTCGAAGGGCGGAGGCGGGGGCGGGGGGCAGTTGCCGCCGCCGCCGAACCCGAAGAGGGCCTCGCCGTGGCGCGGCACGAAGCTGCCCGGCGGGGGCGGCTCGCAGCGGTCGCCGCCGGGCCCGAGGATCTCGGCCGCCTTCGGGTCGAGCGTCGCGTGGCCGGCCCGGGAGAGGGCCTCGCCCGCGAAGTAGGCGTCGGTGGGGCTGAGAGCGAACGTCTTCCCGTCGACGTGGAGGAGGACCGCCTCGCCGACGGCCTCGACACGGACGGCCTCGGAGACGGCGAAGGCGCCCTCGGCCGAGGCGGCGGCCATCACGGCCGGGGGAGCAGAGGCGTCCGCGGAGGACGACGGGGCGGCGGAGTCGCACGCGCCGAGCACGAGCGCCAGCGCGAGGAGGGAGAGGGACAGTCGGGGCATAGGGGGGGCAGGAGGGGGAGGCTGGGGGTCCGTCCTCTCTACAGCAAACGGCCCCACGCCCTGTCACCCGTCCCGATCGGCCCCGAGCCGGAGGCCGCCGCGGCCGGGCGGACCGGCCCCACACGGCGCCGCCGCCTCCCGGGCGCCTCCATCCCCGAAGGCGCGCGAGCGGCGGCGGCGGTGCCGGACGGGGGTGCAGTGGCCCATCGCGGCAGTTCGTGCGGCGCGTCAAACGCGACGGCCGGTCCGTTGGTGCTCGGGTGTCGGCCGTCTTGCGCGTTTCTCAACGGAGCGCGGCCCGTTGGGATTCCGCAGAGACACGGAATGACCCCGCCTCTCCGGCGTCTCCGGGATCCCCCCGCCACGCGGCTCGGGGTCGGCCCGGTCCGCCGCGCCCGGAGCGGGACCGATGGGAGGGCCCGCGCGTTCCTCGTTGGAACAGACGAACGACCCGATGTCCCTCTCCCTGTCCGTCCTCGACCTCGTCCCCATCACCGCCGGCGGGACGGCCACCGAGGCCCTCCGCCGGACCGTGGACCTCGCCCGCCTCGCCGACCGCCTCGGCTACGCGCGCCTCTGGTTCGCCGAGCACCATGGGATGCCGAGCATCGCGTCGTCGGCGCCGGAGGTCGTGATCACGCACGTGGCCGGGGCGACGGAGCGGATCCGCGTGGGCTCGGGCGGGGTGATGCTGCCGAACCACGCGCCGCTCCTCGTCGCCGAGCGGTTCCACACGCTCGAGGCCCTCTTCCCCGGGCGGATCGACCTCGGGCTGGGCCGCGCGCCGGGCACCGACCCGACCCACATCCGCGCGCTCCGCTCGTTCGACGCCGAGCAGTTCCCGCACCAGCTGGCCGAGCTCGTCACGCTCTCCCGCGGCGCGTTCCCGGCCGACCACCCGTTCCACGGGGTCACCGTCACGCCCGGCGGCGTGGACCTCCCGCCGATCTGGCTGCTCGGGTCGAGCGGCGCCTCGGCCCAGTTCGCCGGCACGAACGGGCTGGGCTACGCCTTTGCTAGTCACTTTTCCCCGACGCCCGCCGAGCCGGCGCTCCGCGCCTACCGCGAGGCGTTCGCGCCGTCGGAGGCGTTCCCGGAGCCGCACGCGATCCTGGCCGCGGCCGTCGTCTGCGCCGAGACCGACGCCGAGGCGCGCCGCCTCGCGAGCACGATGGAGCTGGCCTGGGCGCGGATCCGGACGGGCCGCTTCGAGGCGCTGCCGTCGCCAGAGGAGGCGCTCGCCCACGACTACTCGCCGGCCGAGCAGCACGCCGTGGGCCTCTACCGCCAGCTGTCGGTCGTGGGCAGCCCCGAGACGGTCTGCGCCGAGCTCACGCGCCGCGCCGAGGCCGCCGGCGCCGACGAGGTCATGATCACGACGACCGTGTTCGACCCGGACGCGCGGCTGCGGTCGTTCGAGTTGGTGGCCGAGGCGTTCGACCTCGCCCCGGCCGTCGCGGCCTAGCCCGCCTCGGGGCGCCGGCCCGCCGAGGCGAGCGGGGTCAGCGGCGGTGGCCGATCCGCGAGCCGCCGCGGCCGTCCGTCATCCGCATCTGGTCGCGCCCGAACACCGACCGGCTCGACTCGTCGCCCGCGTTGTAGAGCATCCAGTCGGTGCCGTAGTCGCCGCCGTGGAGCGTGATGCCGGGCCCGTCGGCGGCGGGCGACCATGTCCCGTCGATCGTCTCGTTCCCGTGGCTCCCATCGATCACCCACGTGTAGGTCCCGTCGGCGCGGACGCGGAGCGGCGGGAGGACGACGCCGTCGCGGTAGACGCCCACGTTGCCGGCGCGGTCGCTGGCCATGCCGGCCACGAACAGCGAGAGGTCCCAGTCGCCGACGAACCAGCCCGTCCAGAACGGCGCCCGCTCGGTCCCGACGACCTGCTCGTAGTCGTAGTAGTTGGGCCAGCCGGTCTCCTCGCTGAGGAGGTACGTCCGCGCCCGCCGCTCGGGCGACTCGTTGTCGGGGAACGGCCGGACCTCGCCGCGCTTCCACCAGTGGGCGCCGACGCGGTAGAGGACCGGCTCGCCGGGCGTGTGGACGCCGGGCGCCTCCCAGGCCGCGGGGGTCGCCGGCGGCGCGGCGCGGGGCGGCGCCGGGGCGGCGGCCGGACGCGCGGCCGGGGTCCCCTTGGCCCCCTCCGGCTTCGGCCCGCCGGAGGTCGTGAGCGTGAGCCGGTAGGGGCCGGTCTCCTCCGACGCGTAGCTCGTCACGAGGACCTGGTACTCGCCGCCCGTGGCGGACGTGAGCTCGACGCGCGCGCGGCTCCGGCTCCCCTCGTAGTCGTCGTTCCAGACGGGCTCCTCGTCCGGCCCGACCACGATGAGGTAGGGGTCGAAGGCGTCGCTCCGGAGGTCGGCGTCGAGCGACGCGCCGGGGGCGAGGACGACCGGGTAGAGGTCGTAGTACTCGCCCGCGTCGAGCTGGTCGTCGCCCGGGGCGAGGGTCCCGGTCTCCGTCCGGGGGCGATCGGGGGGCGCTGGCTGGGCGTGGGCCGCGGCAGCGAGCGCGAGGAGGAGGGCGCCGAGGCGCAGGGGGGGCATCATGGGCGGAGAGTAACGCCGTTTGAGTCGGTGTCAATCCCCGACCGCGCGCCTTGGTGACCCGCCCGACCGAACCGCAGAGGCGGGGGGGCGTCGCGTCGTGGGGCGCGATCTACTTTGCCAGCGCCCCACCCGCGCCCGCCGTCCATGCCCCGCCTGCGCCGTCTCGTCCTCCTCCTCGCCGCGCTGGCGGTCTCGCCCGGCGCCCGGGCCCAGGCCGACGCCGGGTACCCGGCGCTGCTCGACCTGTTCGAGGACTGGCGCGCGTTCGAGCACCCGCCCCTGCGCGACGGCGCGCCCGACTACACGGCCGCCACGTTCGAGGCGCGCGACGCCGGCTTCCAGGCCCTCCGCGCCCGCCTCACCGCCCTCGACACGACCGGCTGGTCGGTGCCGCAGCAGGTCGACTGGCACCTCGTCTGGGCCGAGATGAACGGGTACGACTTCAACCGGCGCGTGCTGAGGCCGTGGGCCCGCGACCCGGCGTTCTACTTCTCGGTCTGGCCCGAGCGGAGCGACGTGCCCGCCCACGAGGGCCCGACGCACCACGCCGTCACGGAGCTCTGGACGTACCGCTTCCCGCTGTCCGAGACCGACGAGGCCCGCCTCGTGGCCGACCTCCGCGTGATCCCGCCCCTCATGGAGCAGGCGCAGGAGAACCTGACCGGCAACGCGCGCGAGCTCTGGGTCGCCGGCATCCGCCCGATGCGGGCGCAGCGCCAGATCCTCGGCTCGATCCGCGAGCGCGCCGGGGCCGACGCGGGCGCCGACCTGCTCGACGCGATCTCCGAGGCGGAGGCGGCGACGGACGCGCTCGTGGCGTGGCTGGAGGCCGAGGCGCCGGCCAAGAACGGCCCGTCCGGCATCGGCAAGGAGAACTACACGTGGTACCAGCAGAACGTCCACCTCGTCCCGATGACGTGGGAGGACGAGGTCCGGCTCCTCCAGCGCGAGCTCGACCGCGCGTGGGCGTCGCTGGCGCTCGAGGAGCACCGCAACCGCGACCTCCCCCGACCCACGGCCGCCGCGTCGCCCGAGGAGATGGAGGCGAGGAACGACGACGCCATCGCCCGCTTCACGGCCTTCCTCCGCGAGGGCGAGGTGCTGACCTGGAAGGACTACATGGGGCCGGCGCTCGAGGCCCACCGGATCGGCTACGCGCCCGAGGCCACGCGCAACTTCTTCCTCATCGGCGCCCACTACGACCCGCTCCCCCTCGTCACCCACTGGTACCACTGGTTCGAGCTGGCGCGGATGGACACCGAGCCGCACCCGAGCCCGATGCGCGGCCCGCTGCTCTACAACATCTTCGACAGCCGCAACGAGGGGACGGCCACCGGCGTCGAGGAGATGTTCCTCCACGCCGGCCTCTACGACGACCGCCCGCGCTCGCGCGAGATCGTCTGGATCATGCTCGCCCAGCGGGCCGCCCGCGGGCTCGGCTCGCTCTACGCCCACGCCAACGAGATGACGATGGAGGAGGCCGGGCGCGTCCACCAGGCCGGCACGCCGCGCGGGTGGATGGAGACCGAGGAGGAGCTGCTCCTGTTCGAGCAGCACCTCTACCTCCGCCAGCCCGGCTACGGCACGAGCTACGTGACGGGGAAGTACCTCCTCGAACGGACCCTCGCCGACGTCATGCGCCAGGCCGACGAGCGCGGCGAGACCGTCCGCCTCGGCGGCTTTTTCGACGGGCTCAACGCCGTCGGCAGCATCCCGACCTCGCTGAGCCGCTGGGAGATGACCGGCCTCGACGACGACGTCCGCCGGATCACGCGGGACCGGTAGCCCCACCCGCCCAGACGTCGAGGCGGAGGACGCCGGCGTGTGACGAAACGGCGACGGGCGAACCGCGCGCGGCCGCCGCCCTTTCTCACGGCCCCTCCCCCCTCGACTCATGGAATACCGCCAGCTCGGCCGCTCCGGCCTCAAAGTCTCCGAGCTCTGCTTCGGGGCGATGACCTTCGGCGAGAGCTTCTACAACATCGGCGAGGTCACCGAGCAGCAGGCCGCCGACCGGCTCGTCCACGCCGCCCTCGACGCCGGCGTCACCTTTTTCGACACGGCCGACGTGTACTCGCGCGGCCAGAGCGAGGAGATCCTGGGCCGGTCGTTCGCGAACGGCTCCACGCCCCGCGACGAGGTCGTCCTCGCCACGAAGGTCCGCGGCTCGATGTCCGACGCGGCCGCGGCCGGCACCGGCGACGTGAACAACGTCGGGCTGTCGCGGAAGCACATCCTGGCCAGCGTGGAGGGCAGCCTCCGCCGCCTCGGGACCGACTACATCGACCTGTACCAGGTCCACGGCTGGGACCCCGTGACGCCCATCGAGGAGACGATGCGCGCGCTCGCCGACCTCGTCCGCGACGGGAAGGTCCGCTACCTCGGCGTCTCGAACTTCGCCGTCCGCCAGATCATGCGGGCCAACGCCGTCGCCGACGCCCACGGCTGGCCGCGGTTCGTGAGCCTCCAGGCCTACTACAGCCTCGTCGGGCGCGACCTCGAGCACGAGCTGGTCGACACGGCCGTCGAGGAGGGGCTGGGGATCCTGCCGTGGAGCCCGCTCGCCGGCGGCTTCCTCACCGGCAAGTACCGCCGCGGCCAGGACGGCCCCGAGGGCGCCCGGCGCACGGGCTTCGACTTCCCGCCGGTCGATGAGGAGCGGGGCTACGACGCCGTCGAGGCGCTCGACGAGCTGGCGCAGGCCAAGGGCGTCTCGATCCCCCAGCTCGCGCTGGCGTGGCTGCTCCAGCGGCGCGGCGTCACGAGCGTGATCATCGGGACCAAGAAGCCGGCGCAGCTCAAGGACAACCTCGGCGCCGTCGACGTGGCGTTCACCGACGACGAGCTCGAGCGCCTCGACGCGATCACGGCGCCGCCCGTCCTCTACCCGCAGTGGATGGTCCAGCGCCAGGCCCGCGACCGCCAGCCCGTCTCCGGCGGCTGACGGCCCCGCTGGCGACCGCCGCCGACGCTGCAGGCACGTGGGGGCGCCCCGGCGGGTCGCCCCTGCCCGAGGCCCCTCCCCCGCCTGACTGCGTCGACCTACCGGTTCGGCACCGAGGCGGGCGGGGTCAGATCTCGATCTGCGCGCCCAGCTCGACGACCCGGTTCGGCGGGATGTCGAAAAAGTCCGTCGCGCTCCGGGCGTTGTTCGAGACGAGCCCGAACAGCTTCTCGCGCCACCGCGCCATCCCCTGCCGCTGCGTCGAGAACACGCGCTCGCGGCCGAGGAAGTACGACGTCCGCATCGGGTGGAACGGGAGGTCGGCGTGGCCCAGCGCGGCCAGCGCCTCGGGCACGTCGGGCCGCTCGGTGAAGCCGTACCGCAGGAGGACCCGGTAGAACCCGTTCCCGAGGTCCTCCAGCCGCGCCCGCTCCTCCGGGCCCACGGCGGGGACCTCCTCGGTCTCGACCGTCACCTGGACCACGCGCTCGTGGAGGCAGTGGTTGTGCTTGATGTTGTGGAGAAGCGCCGTCGGCGTCCGGTCGTAGTCGCCCGACATGAACACGGCCGTGCCCTCGACGCGCGGGAGCGACGCGATGCCCTCGTCGGCCACGAAGGCCTCGAACGGGAGCGCGTCCTCGGAGAGCCGGGCCACGATCAGCTCGCGCCCGCGCTTCCACGTCGTCATGAGCGTGAACACGACGGCGGCGATGACGAGCGGGAACCAGCCGCCGCCCGGGATCTTGGGCAGGTTGGCGCCCCAGAACCCGAGGTCGATGACTAGGAACACGCCGCACACGGCCGCGACCGCCGCGACCGGCCACCGCCACAGCCGCCGCGCGACGACCGCGAACAGGACCGTCGTGAACACCATGTCGGTCGTGACGCCCACGCCGTAGGCCGCCGCCAGCGCGCTCGACGACCGGAACCCGAGGACGAGCCCGACGCACGCCACCAGGAGAATCCAGTTGAGCCCTGGGATGTAGATCTGGCCCACCTCGCGCTCCGACGTCTGGCGGATCTCCATGCGCGGGAGGTAACCCAACTGGACCGCCTGCCGCGTGAGCGAGAACGCGCCCGAGATCACGGCCTGGCTCGCGATGACGGTCGCCGCCGTCGCCAGCGCCACGACCGGGTAGATCATCCAGTCCGGCCCCGGGACCATGAGGAAGAACGGGTTCGCCGCCGCGGCCGGGTCCGCGATCATGAGCGCGCCCTGGCCGAAGTAGTTGAGGAGCAGCGACGGCAGGACCACGGCGAACCACGTCAGCCGGATGGGCAGGATGCCGAAGTGGCCCATGTCGGCGTAGAGCGCCTCGCCGCCGGTGACCACGAGGAACACCGACCCGAGCACGAGGAACCCGCGGACGCCGTTGGCCGCGAAGAAGGCGAGCCCGTAGAGCGGGCTGAGCGCCGCGAACACGCCGGGGTGCGCGACGACCTGGATCGCGCCCAGCGTCGCGAGCACGGCGAACCACAGGAGCGTGACCGGCCCGAACACCTTCCCGATCCCCGACGTCCCGCGGAACTGGATCGCGAAGAGCGCGACGAGGATGCCGATCGTGATCGGGATCACGTAGGGCGCGAAGACGGGGGTCGCGACCTCGAGCCCCTCGATGGCCGAGAGCACCGAGATGGCCGGCGTGATCATGCTGTCACCGTAGAGCAGCGCCGCGCCGAACAGGCCGAGCATGACGAGCGCGGTCCGCCGCCGCTCCGTGAACCGGCTCACGTCGTCGTCCGGCGCCGCCCCGCCGCCCGGGGCCCCCTTGCGCCGCGGCGTCACGAGCGCCGTGAGGGCCATGATCCCGCCCTCGCCCCGGTTGTCCGCCCGCATCACGAACAGGAGGTACTTGACCGAGATGACGAGGACGAGGCTCCAGAAGATGAGCGACAGCACGCCGAGCACGTTGGCCGGCGTCGGCGCGACGCCGTACATCTCGCCGAAGCTCTCGCGGATGGCGTAGAGCGGGCTCGTCCCGATGTCGCCGTAGACGACGCCGAGCGCGGCGAGCGAGAGGGCGGCGAGGTAGCGTCCGCGCGGGGACTCGGGCGCGTGGGTGGGGGCCTGGGACATGGACGGGGGAGGGATGCACGGGTCCATACCGAGCAGCGTCCGCGCCGTTCGTGGCGCCGGGCGAAGATCAGGGGGCTGCCGATCTCGATCTCGACGGAGGCCGCGCGCAGCGCCCGTGAACCGCGCCGCCCTCCAGGACGCCCCGCCTCGGCGCCGAGGCGGCGGGGGCGGCGGCGCCGCGGGACCCCGCCGTCGCGCCCCGCGCCGTAGCCTCCGACGCCCCCGTGCGCCCGACAGGCCGCCGTCCCCGCCCCCACCGCCCCGGCCCGACGCCCATGACCCGCGACGACCTCGCCGGCCTCTTCGCCCACGCCGAGTGGGCCACCGCCCGCCTCCTCGCCGCCGCCGCGACGCTCGACGCCGCCGCCTGGGCGCGCGACCTCGGCGGCAGCTTCCCCACGCTCGGCGGCACGCTCGCCCACGTCGTCGGGGCGGAGTGGCTCTGGCTCCAGCGGTGGCAGGGGGCCGAGCCCACCGCCGAGCCCGCCTGGGCCACGACCCCGACGCCCGACGGCCTCCGCGCCGCCCTCGCGGACGTCCAGCGCGAACGGGCCGCGTTCCTCGACGGGCTCGACGGCGACGCCCTCGACCGGCCCCTCACCTACACCCTCTTCAGCGGGGCCGTCCAGACGCTCCCGCTCCGCGAGGCCCTGCTCCAGGTCGTCTTCCACTCGACGTACCACCGCGGCCAGGTCGCGTCGATGCTCCGCCGCCTCGGCGCCACGCCGCCGGCCACCGACTACCTCGCCTACGCCGTCCAGCGGTCCCGCCAACCGAGCGGCTAGACGAACAGACGGGGCGCCCCGGCCAGACCAGGGCGCCCCGCAGAACCGCCGAGGCGGGCCTACTCGCCGCCCCCGAACGTGTCGTTGTCGCGGTCGACGTCGGGCAGCAGCCCGTCCGGGTCGAGCGTGGCGCGCGCGACCGTCCGGCCGTCGGCGTCGACCGTCACCGTGAGCGTCTCGGTCCGGGCGAAGCCCTCGACCGGGCCCGCCACGCGCTCCGTCGAGCCGTCGGTGAACGCGACCTCGACCTCGGTCGGGAACACGAGGCCCGCGTTCTGGCCGACCGTCACGCGGACGACCCCGTCGGCCTCGGCGACCGACTCGAGCACGGCGTCGTAGGCGTGGCGCGTGTCGAACCAGCCGCGCCAGAACCAGTCGAGGTCCTCGCCCGCGACGTCCTCGATGGTGCGGAAAAAGTCGGCCGGCTGGGGGTGCTTGTAGGCCCAGCGGCGGATGTACTCGCGGAAGGCCGCGTCGAACCGGTCCTGGCCGAGGATCGCCGTGCGGAGGTAGTAGAGCCCGGCGCCCGGCTTCGTGTAGGCGTTCCACCCGATCTCGTTGCCCTCGAGCTGGTCCGGGTAGGTCATGATCTCGTCGTCGACCGTGATCTCGTTGTTGCGGAAGGCCGCCGCGATGGTCTCGGGGTAGACCCGCGAGGCCCGCGTCGTGGCGCCGGTGCCGTAGCCCGGGAGCGTCGGGTCGTCACCCTCGTCGTAGAAGCGGATGTTCGAGGGCCCGTTGATGAACGTGTTGAACCCCTCGTCCATCCACGGGTGGCGGCGCTCGTCGGAGCCGACGATCATCGGGAACCAGTTGTGGCCGAGCTCGTGGTCGACCACGCCGAACAGCCCGAAGTGGCGGCTGCGGACGTTCGAGAAGTGGAGCATCGGGTACTCCATCCCGCCGATGTGGCTGGCGACGGAGATCGCGACCGGGTACGGGTAGGGCAGCCAGTACGAGTTGTTGAGGATGCTCGCGCGGCCGTACCGCGTAGCCTCCTCCCAGCCCGGGTTGTCGGGGTCGTCGGAGACGCCCTCGTCCGGGTAGGCGCTGAGGATGAGGACGTCGTTCACCGACCCGTCGTCCTGGCGGACGCCCGCGTGGGCGCCGTCGACGAGGAACGCGGCCGACGAGCCCCACGCGACGTCGCGGACGTTCTCGGCGCGGAAGCGCCACGTCGTGGTGCCGGTCGCCGAGGCCGCCGCGTCGCGGTCCGCCTCGGTCACGATCATCACGGCCTCCTCGCTCCGGCGGGCCTGCGCCAGCCGCTCGCGCTGCGCGCGGGAGTAGACCTCGTCCTCGTTGAGGAGCATGCCCGTCGCCACGACCGTGTGGCTGGCCGGGACCGTCAGCGTCATCTCGTAATCGCCGTAGTCGAGGTAGAACTCGCCGGAGCCGAGGTAGGGCTGGTGGTTCCACCCGTTGACGTCGTCGAACACGGCCACGCGCGGGAACCACTGCGCCATCGCGTAGACCCAGCCGCGCTCGGTCTCGAGGCGGCCCATCCGCGGCGTGCCCGGCGAGCCGGGGATCACGAACGAGTACGGGATCTCGACCTCGACGCGCCCGCCGCCGGCCTCGACCGGCGACGGCAGGTCGAGCCGCATCCGCGTGTCGGTCACGAGCGGCGCGACGGTCCGGCCGTCGACCGTGATCGTGCCGAGGCGGTAGCCGTGCTCGTCGGCCAGCGACGACGCGGCGCGGCCGGTGATCGGGCCGCCGCGGCTGCCGCTCCCGAACAGGTTCTGCTCGAGGTGGAACCAGAGGTACGTCAGGTCCTCCGGGCTGTTGTTGGTGTACGTCAGGCGGACCGTGCCGGTGAGCGTGTGCGTCTCGCCGTCGAGGCTCGCCGTGAGGTCGTAGTCGGCGCGCTGCTGCCAGTAGTCGGGGCCGGGCCGGCCGCTGGCGGTGCGGTAGCGGTTCGGCGTGGGGAGGTCGAACGGCTCGAACAGGTCGACGGGCTCGGGCGCGTTCGCGAGGCGGAGCGAGTCCTGGCGGGCGTCGTAGTCGGTGAGGGCGCCGGCCTCGGCCCGCGTGCCGCGGAGGCCGAACGTGTTGCCCCCGACGGCGAACGTGCCCTCGACGGCGTCGCCGTCGCGCGTCCCCTCGAAGGCGAACGGCGCGCCGAGCGTGACGAGCTGGCCGGTGACCGTGAACGCGTCCCCGTCCGTGGTCACGGCCACGCCGCCGACCTCGGAGTCGATCTGGTTGTGGGTGAGGACGAACCGGCCGGTCTCGCCCTCGGCCGGCACGGTCAGGAAGCCGGAGTCGAAGGGGTCACCGCCGCTCGGCGGGATCAGGTCGATGGCCCACGACCCGACCGGGCTCTGGGCGAGCGCCAGCGGGGCGAGCAGGAACAGGAGGAGCGGGAAAAGCGAACGGGGCATCGGGCGGGGGTGAAGGGAGACGGGGCGGCTACGCCGACGGCCCGTCGCGGTTACGGGCGCCTGCTGGATGGACGTCCCAGCCGCCGCCACTCGTGCCCCGGGGCGTGCGGCGGCGGCGGGTCCGCTACCTTCGGGCCTCGCCCGCGCCCTCCTCCCCGCCGCCCATGCGCCGCCTCGCCCTCTCCGCCCTGCTCCTCGCGGCGGCCCTCCCCGCCGCCGCCCAGCACTTCCCCACCGACGACCCCGTGATCCGGGCGATCTACGAGGAGGGGATGGAGCGGTCCCAGACCGAGCCGCTCGCCCACCACCTCATCGACGTCATCGGGCCGCGGCTGGCCGGGTCGCCCGGCCTCGCGCAGGCCCAGGACTGGCTGCTGGAGACGTACGCGAGCTGGGGCGTCCCCGCGCGCAAGGAGGAGTACGGGACGTGGAACGGGTGGCAGCCCGGGGCCCTCCACGTCGAGATGACGGCGCCGCGCGTGCAGCCGCTCGTGGCCGAGCTCCTCGCGTGGAGCCCCGCCACCGACGGCCCCGTCGAGGGCCCCGTCGCGATGCCGCCGGCCGACCTCTCGCCCGAGACGGCCGACGCCTGGCTCGCCACGCTCGACGGCGCGTTCGTGCTCCTCGACGCGCCCGAGCCGATGTGCCGGGCCGCCCAGGAGCTCGAGGCCAACGCCCGGCCCGAGACCGTCGCCCGGCTCGACTCGCTCCGCCAGGACGCGCGGGCGGACTGGTCGCAGCGACTCGCGGCGCTCGGGTCGTCGCGGGAGGTCACGGAGCGGCTCGAGGCGGCCGGGATCGCCGGCACGCTCGGCTCGCGGTGGTCCGGCGGCTGGGGCGCCAACAAGGTGTTCGCGACCGGCAACCGGCGGGCCGTCGGGCTCGACGTGTCGTGCGAGGACTACGGCCTCCTCGCCCGGCTGGCCGCCTCGGGCCACGCCCCCCGGATCCGCGTCGACGCCGAGGCCGAGGACCTCGGGGTGGTCCCGCAGTTCAACGTGATCGCCGAGATGCGCGGGACCGAGCTCCCCGACGAGTACGTCCTCCTCAGCGCCCACCTCGACTCGTGGCACGCCGCGACGGGCGCGACCGACAACGGGACGGGCACGATCGTCATGCTGGAGGCCATGCGGATCCTCGCGGAGACGTACCCCAACCCGCGCCGGACGATCCTCGTCGGCCACTGGGGCGCCGAGGAGATGGGCCTGGTCGGGTCGGGCTCGTTCCGGGAGGACCACCCCGAGGTGGTCGCCGGGCTCCAGGTCGGGTTCAACCAGGACAACGGGACGTGGCGGTTCGAGCGGATCGAGGGCCAGGGCTTCCTCGACACGGCCGCGCACCTCCCGGTGTGGATGGCCGCCGTCCCCACCGAGATCCAGGCCCAGGTGACCGTCGAGGTCCCGGGCGAGCAGAACAACCGGGGCTCCGACCACACGTCGTTCGTGTGCGTCGAGGCGCCGGTCCTCCGCCTCCAGTCGCCCTACGACGAGTACCGCCAGTACACCTGGCACACGAACCTCGACACCTACGACAAGATCGTCTTCGACGACCTCACGCAGAACGCGACGCTCGCGGCCATGCTGGTCTACGGGGCCTCCGAGGACCCCGGCCGCGTGACGCGCGAGACGGCCGTCCTCCCCGTCGACCCGCGGACGGGCGAGCCGCGGACGTTCGGCCCGTGCTTCCCGCCGCGGCGCGAGGCGCCGGCCCACTAGCTCGCGGCCGGCCCTACTCCCCCGCGATCCGCTCCAGCAGCTCGTGCCGCGCGCGGTCCGGCTCCGGGACCGCGCCCGACTCGACGTCGATGACCATCACGGCCGACGCCCCGTCGGGCGCCGCGCTGGCGGCGGGCCACGTCGGGAGGCCGGGCCCGTTCGGGTCCCCGGTGTGGACGAAGCGGACGAAGAAGCCCATCATCGTCTCCGAGACCGTGTAGTCGTCGTCGGTCCAGGCGTAGACGGGGTGCGTGTCGAGGTTGCCGAGGGCGTACTCGATCTCGGCCGAGTGGACGGCGCCGGTCGCCGGCGGCTGGGGCGCCGCGCCCTCGACCACGCCGCCCGCCAGCCCCTCGCCGCCGCCGCCCGTGAGCGGGGGCCGCGGGTGGGCGTAGTAGTAGCGGTAGACCGGCTCGCCGCTCGTCTGGCGGTGGAGCTCGAACCAGCGCCACGTGCTGTGGCCGATGAACCGGTCGCCCGCGAGGTCGGTGGCCGAGGCGGCCGCCTCGGCCTCGGTGCCGCCGGGGTAGAGGGCGAGCACCTCGTCGGCGTGGTCGGGGTAGAGGAAGCGGACGGCCCCGGCGTAGACCTCGGGCGTCGGCGCGGCGCCGCCGGTGAGCGCGCGGCCCGTCATCTCCTCCGAGTTCCAGCCGACGAGGAGCGGGACCGCCGCCTGCCGGCCGGCGGCGTACGTCTCGGCCGGCGGCTCGGCGTAGACGCGGCCGTCGAGCGTGGCCGAGAACCACGGCATCTCGGCCGCGACCTCCAGGAGGCGCGCGGCGGGCGCGGCCCGGAGCTCGGCCAGCGACGCGGCGCCGACGGCCTCCGCGAACCGCGCGCCCGCGGCCTCGGCCTCGGCCAGCGGGACGGGCGGGAGCGCGCCCAGCGCCGACCCGCTCTCGCCGATGGCCCGGTGGAACAGGCCCCGCGCCTCCGGCGCCACCATCTGTGCGCTGACCGAGATCGACCCGGCCGACTCGCCCGCGATCGTGACCCGGTCGGGGTCGCCGCCGAACGCCGCGACGTTGTCCCTCACCCACCGGAGCGCCGCCGTCTGGTCCATCAGCCCGTAGTTGCCCGACGCGCCGTAGCCCGACGCGGCCGACAGCTCCGCGTGCGCGAGGAAGCCGAACACGCCGAGGCGGTAGTTCGGGACGACCACGACGGTCCCCTCGCGGGCGATCGCCGCGCCGTCGTAGCGGGGCTCGGAGGCGTCGCCGGCCACGAAGCCGCCGCCGTAGAAGTAGACGAGGACGGGGAGGCCCTCCGCGTCGGCCGGCGCCCAGACGTTGAGCGTGAGGCAGTCCTCGCTCATGCCCTCGGCGCGCGGCGCCATGTCGCCGAACACGTTCGTCTGCATGCACCGGTCGCCGAACGCCGTCGCGTCCCGGGCCCCGGCCCACGGCGCCGGCGGCCGGGGCGGCGCCCAGCGGAGGTCGCCGACGGGCGGCGCGGCGAACGGGACGCCGCGGAAGACGCGGAGCCCGTCGGCCTCGGTGGCGCCCCGGACCGAGCCGGCCGTGGTCTGGACGGTCGCGTCGGCGCCCGGGGCGGGGCGTGGGGCGGCGGGCGGCATCGTGGCGGGCGCGCAGGCGCCGAGGAGCAGCGAGAGGGCGAGGAGGCGGGTCATCGGCGGGCGGGGGGGCGCTCGGGGATCGGGGCGGTGGGCCGGAGGACGGCGTGCGCCCGCTCGACGACGCGGTCGGCGGGCAGGTCGAGGTCGAGGCTGGCCTGGAGGCTCCGCGACGACGTGCCGGCGGCGAGCACGTAGCGCCCGCCCTCGACCACCCAGGCCTCGCGCGCGGGGTCGTAGGCGGCGAGGGCCCGCGCATCGAGGGCGAGCTCGACGCGCTCCGACTCGCCCGGCGCCAGCACGCGCGTCTTGGCGAACGCGCGGAGCTCCTGAAGCGGGCGCGCCAGCCCGCCCGACGGCGCGTTCACGTAGAGCTGAACGACCTCCCGGCCGGGCACGGCGCCCACGTTCGTGACGGTCGTCGAGGCCACGTAGGCCCCGTCGCCGGCCGCGCGGAGGTCGAGCCCCTGGACGTGGAACGCCGAGTAGCTCAGGCCGTGGCCGAACGGGAAGGCCGGCGCGACGCCGGCCGTGTCGTAGTAGCGGTAGCCGACGTAGAGGCCGTCCTCGTAGGCCGTCTGCGCGGGCGTGCCGAAGATGCCGCCCGCCCCCTCAGCGCCCTCGACCTCCTCGCCCGGCCACGTCCCGGCCGACGGCACGTCGGCGTAGGCGACCGGCCACGTCATCGGGAGCTTGCCCGACGGGTTGACGGCGCCCGACAGCACGTCGGCCATGGCGTGGCCGCCCTCCTGCCCCGGCTGCCACGCGAGGAGGACCGCGTCGACGCGGTCGCGCCACGAGGCCGTCTCGATCACGCCGCCCACGTTGAGCACGGCGATCACGGGCTTGCCCTCGGCGTGGAACGCCTCCGAGACGTCGCGGAGGAGCGCCTGCTCGGCGTCGGTCAGGTCGAAGTCGCCGGCCACCTCGCGGTCGGCGAACTCGCCCGAGTTGCGGGAGAGCACGACCACGGCCGCCTCGGCGGAGCCCGCGAGGCGGGCGACCTCGGCCGCGCCGACCGGCCGCTCGGGGATCGGCGGCGGGAGGAAGAACGGGCTCGCCGCCGGCCGCTCGGCCTCCTGCTCGGCGAGGTACGCCTCGTAGTCGCTCGCGAGCGCCGCGTCGACCGCGTAGCCGGCCGCCGCCAGCCCGCTGCCGAGCGCGACCACGCCGCCGACGTGGACGTCGCCGCTGCCGGTGCCGCCCTTGACCAGCCGGTAGCCGCCGTTCCCGAACAGGGCCAGCGACACGCCGGCTGGCAGGGGCAGCGCGCCGCCCTCGTTCTGGAGCAGGACCATCCCCTCGGCCGCGGCGCGGCGGGCGACGGCCCGGCTGGCCGCGAGGTCCGGGCGGCCCGGCACGTCGGCGCCCCGGAACGTCGGCGACTGGAGCACGACGCCGAGCACCCGGGCCACGCTCGCGTCGAGGTCGGCCATCGGCAGCGACCCGTCGAGGACAGCCGCGACGATCGCCGCCGTCTTGGACGGGTCGCCGGGCATGATGAGGTCGTTGCCGGCCGCGACCTGCGCGACCGGGTCGGAGCCGGCGAACCAGTCGGTCATCACGGCGCCCTCGAAGCCCCACTCGTCGCGGAGGATCGTCGTGAGGAGGTCCCGGCTCTCGCTCGCGTACTGCCCGTTGATCCGGTTGTAGGCCGACATCACGGTCCTCGGCCGGCCCTCGCGAACGGCGATCTCGAACCCGCGGAGGTAGAGCTCCCGGAGCGCCCGCTCCCCGACCCGCGCGTCGAGCTGCATCCGGTTCCACTCCTGGTTGTTGACGGCGAGGTGCTTCACGGCCGTCCCGACGCCCTCGCCCTCGACGCCTCGCACGAACGCCGCGGCCATCCGCCCCGACAGCAGCGGGTCCTCGGAGTAGTACTCGAAGTTCCGCCCGCCGAGCGGGTTGCGGTGGAGGTTCATCCCCGGCGCCAGCAGCACGTCGACGCCGAAGTCGCGGGCCTCGCGCCCGAACGCGGCGCCGACCTCCTCCATCAGCGCCGGGTCCCACGACGAGGCCAGCAGCGTGGCCACGGGGAACGCCGTCGCGTAGTAGGTCCGGTCGTCGCCCTCGCGGGACGGGTCGACGCGGACGCCCGCGGGACCGTCGGCGAGCACGAGCATGGGGACGCCGACGCGCGGGATCGGGTGCGTCCGCCCCGCGGCGCCCGGGACGCGGTCCGGCAGCGCCCGGTCCGCCTCCGACATCGGCGGGAGGCCGGGGATCGGCGCGTCGAACCCGACGCCGACGAGCAGGAGCGCCTTCTCGCGGATCGTCATGGCGTCGAGGACGTCCTGGACCGGCGCCTCGCCGAGCCGGGGCGGGGCCGCGCCTCCCTCGTCGCGGATCTGGGCGGAGGCGGTCATGGCGGGAACGGCGAGGGCCGTCGCGAGGAGCAGCGTGCGGAGCATGGGGCGGGTGGTGGGGAGGGCCGCGCCGGACCGGCGAGGCCGCCGACAAGAAACGACCCGCGGCCGGCCGCTAGGGAGCCATGAGGTCCTCCTCCAGCGCCTCGAGCGACGTGTTCTTCGTCTCCGGCATCACGAACCAGACGAACAGGAGCTGGAGCCCCATCATCCCGCAGAACACGGCGAAGATGGGGCCGCCGCCGAGCCGCCCGGCCACGAGCGGGAACGCGTTCGCCACGACGGCCGCGAGGATCCAGTGCGTGAAGCTGCCCAGCGACTGGCCCGCCGCGCGGACCTGGTTGGGGAAGATCTCCGAGATGAACACCCAGATCACGGCGCCCTGCGACAGCGCGAAAAAGGCGATGTAGCCGAACAGCAGCGCCGGCACGAACCCGAACGTCTCCGAGAAGAAGGCCCACGACACGAGCCCGAGCGCCGCGATCAGCCCCAGCGACCCGACGAGCATCAGGCTCCGCCGCCCGAACCGGTCGATCAGCACGAGCCCGAGCATCGTAAAGACGAGGTTCACGAGCCCGACGCCGGCACTCGACAGGAGCGCCGCGCTGCCGCCGAGGCCGGTCATCTCGAAGATCCGCGGCGCGTAGTAGATGATCGCGTTGATGCCCGAGAGCTGGTTGAAGACCGCGAACAGGACCGCCAGCACGACCGGCCGCCGGAACTGCGGCGACGTCAGCCGCGCGCGCCGGCCGCTCGCCTCGCGCACGACGGACGCCCGGATCGTCTCGAGGCCCCGCTCGATCTGGTCCGGCGCCCAGCCCAGCCGCCGGAACACGTCGCGGGCCTCGTCCGGCAGGTCGCGCTGGACGAGGAGCCACCGCGGGCTCCGCGGCACGCGCGCGACGAGCGCGACGAACAGGGCGGCCGGGACCGCCTCGACGCCCATCATCCACCGCCAGCCGAGCCCGGCCAAGCCGAGGACGTAGTTCGACACGTAGGCGACGAGGATGCCCAGGACGATGTTGAACTGGAAGAGGGCCACGAGCCGCCCGCGGCGGTCCGGCGGCGCGATCTCGGAGATGTACATCGGCGCGGCGACCGACGAGGCGCCCACGCCCAGCCCCCCGAGAAAGCGGAACGCCATGAAGCTCACGACCTCGGGCGCCAGCGCCGAGCCGACCGCCGAGACGAGGTACAGCACGCCGATGCCCGCGAGCGTCGCCCGCCGCCCGTAGCGGTCCGACGGGACCCCGCCGAGGAGCGCGCCGAGCACGGTCCCGTAGAGCGCGACGGCCACGGCGAACCCGTGCAGCGCGTCGCCCAGCCCCCAGAGGCGCTGGATCTCCTGCTCGGCGCCGGAGATGACGGCCGTGTCGAACCCGAACAGGAAGCCGCCGAGGGCGACCGCCAGCGACCAGCCGACGAGACGGCGCGTGGAGAGCATGAGCGTGAGGGGGGAGGACGCCCGCCTCGGCGCCGGACCGCTCGGTCGACGCCGTCCGGCGGGCGGGGACGGCGCCCGCAGCGAACCTACAGTGGGAGCGCTTTCACCGCCTCCTCCGGACGCCGCCGAGCTAGGTTGGCCGCGCTCGGCCCCGCGCCCCAGCGCGCTCCCCCCGCCTCGGCCCCGAGGCGGACACCCCCGACCGCCCATGCGCCGCCCCCTCGTCTTCACCGCCGCGCTCGCCCTCGCCTGGGCCGCCGGCGCCACCGTCGGCCTCCCCGCCCTCCCGCTCGGCTCGGCCATCTGGTCCGAGGCCGACGCCGCCCGCGAGGACGCCGACTGGGGCACGTTCTACACCTACCACGCCGGCGAGACGCACGGGACCGTCGACGGGCTGGCGGGCGTGGCCGTGATCGACCCGGGCCGGGAGATCCACCCGCCGCACCGGCACGCCGAGGAGGAGCTCCTGATGGTGGTCGAGGGGGAAGGCACGTGGCACCTCCTCGGCGAGGAGCGGCCGGCCACCGCGGGCGACCTGCTGTACGCCGCGCCGTGGGACGTCCACGGCATCACGAACACGGGCGACGTCCCGCTCCGGTTCGTCGTGTGGAAGTGGAGCAGCCGGGGCGTCGAGCCGCCCGCGGACCCGCGGTAGGGCCGGCCCCGCGGGGCCCCGCCGTACGTTCCGCCATGCGGTCGCTGCTCCCCCTCGCCCTGCGCGCGGCGCTCGCCGCCGCGGCCCAGCCCGGCGCCGGCCCGTTCGTCGTCGTCCTCGGGATCGCGCAGGACGGCGGGGTGCCCCAGACCGGCGACGCCGACGCGCCCGGCTGGGCCGACCCCGACCGCCGCCGCCTCGTCGTCAGCCTCGGCCTCGTGGACCCGGCCAGCGGCGGGCGCTGGATGATCGAGGCCACGCCCGACTTCCCGGAGCAGCTCCACCGCCTCGACGCCGTCGCCCCGCGCGCCGGCGGGCCGGTGCTCGACGGCGTGTTCCTCACGCACGCCCACATCGGCCACTACACCGGGCTGATGTTCCTGGGCCACGAGTCGCTCGGCGCGCGCGGCGTGCCGGTCCACGCCATGCCGCGCATGGCCCACTACCTCCGCACGAACGGCCCGTGGAGCCAGCTCGTCCGCTACGAGAATGTCGACCTCCGCGTGCTCGACGACGGCGAGCCCGTGCCGCTGACCGAGGCCCTGACCGTGACGCCGTTCCTCGTCCCGCACCGGCAGGAGTTCTCCGAGGTCGTCGGCTTCCGGATCGACGGGCCGGCGCGGTCGGTGCTGTTCGTCCCCGACATCGACTCGTGGCGCGAGTGGGACGCCGCCGGCACGCGGCTCGAGGACGTCCTCGCGACGGTCGACGTGGCCTACCTCGACGCCACGTTCTTCGCCGACGGCGAGATCCCCGGCCGCGACATGTCGGGCTTCCCGCACCCGTTCGTCGCCACCACGATGGCGCGGCTGGCCGGCCTCCCCGCCGAGGAGCGCGCGAAGGTCCGCTTCCTCCACCTCAACCACACGAACCCGGCGCTGTGGCCCGGCCCCGCCCGCGACGCCGTCGAGGCGGCCGGGATGCGGGTCGCGGCGGAGGGCGAGCGGGTGGACCTGTAGCCCCCTCCGCCCCGGGCCGGCCGAGGCGGGCGAACCCGGCGCGCGGGGCGGCGTGGCAGGGGCATGGCGCTCCACCCGAACCGCCCCCCGAACGCCCCGTCGACGCGGGCCTCGCGGCGGGCCGCCCGCGACACCGCCGACCTCTCCGTCCGCGAGCGGCTGGGCGCGCTGAAGAACGTGCCGCCGCTGTTCCGGCTGGTCTGGCAGACGAGCCCGGCCCTCTTCGCCGCCGGCCTGGCGCTCCGGCTCGTCCGCGCGCTCCTGCCCGTGTCGATGCTCTACGTGGGCAAGCTGATCGTGGACGAGGTCGTCCGCGTGGCGGGCGCGGAGCCGGCGCTCGGCGGGCTCGCGGCGTGGGGCGGCACGCTCGAGACGCTCGCGTGGCTGCTCGCCGCCGAGCTCGGGCTCGCGGTCCTGTCGGAGCTCCTGGGCCGGGCCGTCGCCCTCAGCGACTCGCTCCTCGGCGACCTGTTCACGAACGAGACGAGCGTCCGCCTCATGCGGCACGCCGCGGCCCTCGACCTCGCCCACTTCGAGGACGCCGACTTCTACGACCAGCTGGAGAGGGCCCGCCGGCAGACGACCGGCCGGATGGTCCTCCTCGGCCAGATCCTCGGGCAGGTCCAGGACGCGATCACCGTCGCGTCGCTCGCGGTCGGCCTCGCGGCGTACGCGCCGTGGCTGCTGCTCCTGCTCGTCGTCGCGCTCGTGCCGGCGTTCCTCGGCGAGGCCCACTTCAACGCCCAGAGCTACTCGCTCGCCTACTCGTGGACGCCCGAGCGCCGCGAGCTCGACTACCTCCGCTACGTCGGCGCGAGCGACGAGACGGCGAAGGAGGTCAAGGTGTTCGGGCTCAACGACTACCTCGCCGAGCGCTACCACGAGCTGGCCGACCGGTACTACCGGGCCAACCGGGCGCTCGCCGTCCGCCGCGCGTCGTGGGGCGGGCTCCTCTCGGCCGTCGGGAGCCTCGGCTACTACCTCGCCTACGCGTTCATCGTCTACCGGACGGCCGCCGGCGCGTTCTCCATCGGCGACCTCACGTTCCTCGCCGGCTCGTTCGGCCGGATGCGCGGGCTCCTCGAGGGGATGCTCTCGGCGTTCTCGACGGTGAGCGGCCAGGCGCTCTACCTCGCCGACCTGTTCTCGTTCTTCGAGATCGAGCCGCGCGTGACGTCGGCGCCCGGCGCGCCGCCCGTGCCCGACCCGATCCGCGAGGGGTTCGTGTTCGAGGACGTCGGCTTCCGGTACCCGGGCTCGGAGCACTGGGCCGTCCGCCACCTCTCGTTCACGCTCCGGGCCGGCGAGGCGCTCGCGCTCGTCGGCGAGAACGGGGCCGGCAAGACGACGCTCGTCAAGCTCCTCGGCCGCCTCTACGACCCCGACGAGGGCCGGATTCTTCTGGACGGAAAGGATCTGCGGGAGTACGACCTCGACAGCCTCCGCTCGGCCGTCGGCGTCATCTTCCAGGACTTCGTCCGGTACCACCTCACGGCGTCGGAGAACATCGCCGTCGGGCGGATCGCCGAGCGCGCGGACCGGCCGCGCATCGAGGGCGCCGCCGAGAGGTCCCTCGCCGACGCGGTCATCGAGACGCTGCCGGAGGGCTACGACCAGGTCCTCGGCCGGCGGTTCAAGCAGGGGACCGAGCTCTCGGGCGGCCAGTGGCAGAAGGTGGCCCTCGGCCGGGCCTACATGCGCGACGCCCAGCTCCTCATCCTCGACGAGCCGACGGCCGCGCTCGACGCCCGCGCCGAGTACGAGGTGTTCGAGCGGTTCAAGGACCTGACCGAGGGCAAGACGGCCGTCCTCATCTCGCACCGGTTCTCGACCGTCCGCATGGCCGACCGGATCCTCGTGCTGGAGGCCGGCGAGGTCGAGGAGGTCGGGACGCACGAGGAGCTGCTCGCGGCCGGCGGGCGCTACGCCGAGCTGTTCGAGCTCCAGGCGCAGGGGTATCGGTAGCGATCCCGCCCACCTGACTGCATCGACTCAGCCCGCCTCGGCGTCGAGGCGGGGGGACCCGCACGTCAACCCCGCGGGACCTCGTAGCGGAGCTGGACGAACGTGTCGTTCAGGGGCGTCGCCGAGACGAGCCGGAGCGGGGGCGTCGCGATCCGCCGCGGGAGGAGCGGGGCGCCGCCGCCCAGCGTGACCGGCGCGACGGTCACGATCAGCTCGTCGACGAGGCCGTGGTCGCAGAACTGCCCGGCGAGGTCGCCCCCACCGACGAGCCAGACGTTCTTGCCCGCGGCCTCGGCCACCATCCGCTCGTGGACCGGGCGGACGTCGCCGCGCACGAAGCGAACGTCGGCGCCCGGGATCGCGGGGAGGTCGCGCGACGTGAAGACCCACGTCGGCTGCGCATACGGCCACGGCTCCCCACCCCCGAGGCTCGCCCGCACCCACTCGTACGTCGACGAGCCCATCGCGACGGCGCCGACGTCCCGGATAAAGTCCGGGTAGTCGTCGGTCATGGCGAACTGGAGGAGCCAGTCGAGCCCGTGGTCGGGGTCGGCGATGAAGCCGTCGAGGCTGGTCGCGGTGTAGTACTGCGTCGTCATGGGCGGATCGGGAGGGGCGGGCAGGATTCGTCCGGCCGGTGCCATCTCGCCTGTCAGCCTCGCCCGCCTCGGCGCAGAACCGCTAGGTCGACGCAGTCAGGCGGGCAGAGTCGCTACTCGTCGCCGACGCGCTCCAGCTCGGCCACGACGTCGCCGCCGCGGACGAGCCGGAGCCGGGCGGGCGCGTCGGACGCGTCGATCTCGATCCCGCTCGTCCCGAGCAGGAGGTACCGCCCGTCCGTGAGCCGGACGATCCGGCGGCGGTCCGGGCCCCGGTCCAGGAAGAGCGCGTCGCCGTCGGCGCGGACGGTCGTCTCGGCGAAGTTGCCCGGCCCCGAGTACGCGCCCGCGAGCCCCGGGAGATCGGAGGCTTCGACCGCGGCGGCGCGCGGCAGCGTGGCCGGGTCGACGTAGCGGCCGTACTTCTGCAAGGCCTCCTGCAGCCGGTCGTGCGGGAGGGCGTGGGCGACGAGGCTGTCGCGCCCCGTCATGGTCTCGGCGGCCACCATCGCGTTGAGGATGGCCTCCTCGGTGGCCTCGACGGTGGCCTCGAAGAGCCCGTTCATCTCGTCGTTGGGGAGCACGTCGAGCGAGGCCGTCGGGCGGGCGGCCCAGGCGCCCGGGTTGGCCGTCGAGAAGGCCACGAAGATGTCGCCCGAGCCGTTCGACCCGAGCCCACCGAGCCGGCCGATCGCGAGCGGCACGCGCTCCGCGAGGCGCTGGAGCTGGGGCGGCAGGAGCGGCGCGTCGGTCGCCACCACGACGATGATCGAGCCGCGCGCGAGCACGTCGTAGTTCGGCATCAGGTCCGGGATCTCGCGGCCGACGGGCACGCCGGCGACCATGAACCGGGCCCGGCCGCCGTAGTTGGCCTGGACGAGGACGCCCAGCGTGTGGCCGCTCCCCGTCATTCGCGAGGCCGTCCCGATCCCGCCCTTGAACTGGTGGGCGATCATGCCCGTCCCGCCGCCCACGTTCCCCTCGGCGACGGGCCCGGGGGCCGCGGCGTCGAGCGCCTCGAACGCATGGGCCCGCGTGACGTGCTGGCCGAGGATGTCGTTGAGCACGTCGTAGGTCTCGGCCACGAGCGGGTACGTGTACCACATCCCGCCCTCGGGGTCCGCGTTGACGCCGGTCGAGTCCATCCACGCGATGACCGCGTCGCGGACGACGCCGACGCTGAACGTGTTGGTGATGGTGATCGGCGTCTCGAGGTAGCCCGACTCCTCGATCCAGTGGACGCCCGTCATCTCGCCGTTCCCGTTGAGCGCGTACGTCGCGGCCATCACGGGGTCGAACGCCCGCCCGCGCGGGAGGATCGCCGTCACGCCCGTCCGCACCGGCCCCTCGCCCTTGACGAGCGGCCCGTCGCCACGGACGATCGTGGCGTGGCCGACCTCGACGCCGGGCACGTCGGTGATCGCGTTGTGCGGGCCCGGGACGCCCTCGACCGGGATGCCGAGGTCGCGGGCCCGCACCTCCTGCCCGCTGGCGAGCGGGGCAGCGAACGCGACGCACCCGACGAACAGGAGCCAACGAGAGACCGGCATGGGACGGGGGGATGGGAGCCGGCAGGATACGGGGCCGGCCCCTCTCCACACGGCCCGCCTCGGCCCCGAGGCGGACGGGGCTAGCCCGCCCGCTTCGACCGCCACGCGTGGAGGAGCCCCGCCTGGTAGATCGGCACGGGCGGCTCGAACCCGCCGGCCTCGATCACGGACGCGACCGTGGCCGGAGGCAGGACGGCCACGTCGGTCGCGTAGGCGGCCCGCGCCCGCTCGACCTGCTCGTCGGACACGTCGGGCCCCGCCATCACGCGCATCCACAGCGGGAGGAGCGTGTCGAAGGCGCCGGTGTCCGCGGCGAGGTCGGCGCTCGCGAGGAGGCCGCCCGGGCGGAGCCGCTCGGCGATGGCGCGGAAGAACGCGGCCCGGGCCGCCCGGTCGAGGACGAACTGGGAGACGAGAAAACACGTCGCCGCGTCGTGCCCGTCGCTCGGCGGTAGCGTGTCGAGCGTCCCCTCGTGGAAGGCGCACCGCGCGGCGAACCCGTCGCGCTCGGCCCGCCGGCGGCACGCGTCGAGCATCGCGCCCGAGGGGTCCACGGCCGTGAACCGCCAGCCGGGGAACTGCCGGGCCAGCGGGGCCAGCTCGGCGCCCGTCCCCACGCCGACGGCGAGGAGGCGCGCGTCGGCCGGGCGGGCGACGGCTCGCGGGTGTCCGGGCTGATGCCCG
>CAXRFJ010000128.1:0-2179 GCA_964229475.1 Rubrivirga sp. | reverse complement strand
TCGGCCACGTCGGCGGCGACCTCGGGGCGGTCGGCGAGGGCGGAGTCGATCGCGTCACGGTCGCCGTGGAGGAGCGTCTCGACCCACGCCGGGTCGTCCGCCGAGGCGCGCGCCCTCGCCTCGACGCGGCGGGCCGGCTCGGCCGAGATCACGGCGCCGGCGCCCGCCAGCAGCCCGCCCAGCGCGCCGGGGCCGATCCACCGCTCGGCCGCGCGCTGCGCGAGCCCGAACCAGACCATGGCGAAAAAGTCGTTCACGAGCGGCGCGTCCCACCGGCGGAGGAGCGTCCGGTCGAGGGCCGTGTAGGCCTCCGCGAGCGCGTCGAGGCCGAGGCCGCCGGTCTCGGCGCCGTGCTGGCGGAGCGCGCCGTCGACGCGGGCGAGAAAGTCGCGGCGCATCCGCGGGAGGCGGACGTGGGCGACGACGAGGCCGAGGACGGTCCGCCCCAGCGCGAGCGCGTCGGCGAGCCGGCCGGTGGACGGCGGCTCGGGGCGGAGCTCGGCGGGGATCCCCTCGCGGACGCCCATCATCCCCTCCATCAGCCCCGCGTTGAGCCGGTAGCCGGGGAGCAGCGCGAGCACGCGGTACCACGAGCCGAGGTTGTAGTAGACCCGCCCGCGGACGAGCCCGATCATCTGCTCGAACGTCTCCGCCTCGGCCTCGACGCGCGCCTCGGGCACCCTCAGGATCCGGCAGAACTCGCGGTAGACGGCCGCGTAGGCGCGCCGCGCGAACGAGTACGTCAGCGGCGTCGTGACGCCGGCGTAGCTCTCGCCGACGTTCGCGTTGTCCCACAACCGGATCCGCCCGTCGGCTCGCGTCGGGAGCGTGGTGATCGGGCGCGACTGGAGGAGCCACAGCTCGCCGTCCGCGATCGCCCACTCGACGTCTTGGGGGGCGCCGAAGGCGTCGGCCGCCCGCCGGGCGAGGTCCGCGACGCGCCAGGCCTCGGCGTCCGAGAGCACCATGCCGGAGCCGGAGACCGGGACCTCGGCGACGCCCTCGCCCGCCTCAGCGTCGAACCGGTCGGCGACGGTCTGCGCGCCGGGCGTCCGGTCGAGGACCTCGCCGTCGCGGCCGAGGCGGAGGGTCTCGGCCTCGGCCCGGCCATCGACGATCGCGGAGCCGAGGCCCCACGCAGCCGAGATCACGACCGTGTCGGCGTCGCCGGTCACCGGGTCCGCGCTGAAGGCCACGCCCGACACGTCGGCGTCGACGATCCGCTGGATGAGGACGGCGGGAGGACGAGCCGACCCGTGGAGCCCGCGCGCCGCGCGGTACGCCCGGACGCGCTCGCCCTCGCCCGACCGGCGCACGTCACGGACGCGCTCGGCGACACGCCCGGGCGGTACGAACAGGAACGAGTCCAGGGCGCCGGCGAAGGCGTGCTCGGCCCCGTCCTCGTCGGCGGCCGACGACCGGACGGCGACGAACGGCGGATGGGCCAGCCGCTCGAGCGCGTCGCCGACGGCGGCGTCCACGTCGTCGGCGTCGGGCGGGACGACCGCGAGGGGCGGGACGGGGAAGCCGAGGTCGAGCAGGCGGGCGAGGGCCGCGCCCTTGCCGCCCCACGTCGCCCGGTCCGGCGCCGCGTCGGTCGGGGGTCGGGTCATGACAGCCACAACGCGGCAGGGCCGATGAGGGTGTACAGGCCGAGCGTCCAGACGCCGGCCGCCGCTTCGAGAACCCGCCCGCGGCCGGGCCGGTCCGCCCACAGCGCCCCGACGCCGACGGCGACGACGAACGCCGCCGCCCCGGCCAGCACGACGCCGAGGCCGGCCGCCTCGGGGACGTGGCGGAGCACGCCGAGCCCACACACCAGCGAGCCGAGGACGGCCGCGGCCCACGCCACCAGCGCCCGCCGCCGCCCCCACGCGGCGCTGTAGGTCTCCACGCCCGGCCGCTCGTCCGCCGACGCCCACACCTTCCGCCCGATCTCGATCACGGACCCGCCGAACAGGCTCACGCCGATCAGCCACCCGACGCCGGCCGGGAACGCCGCGTCGTTGCCCATCACGTCGCACGAGACCGAAAAGAAGTCGATGAGCGGGACGATGGGCGCGTGTGTGACGAGCGTGGCGAGGGGCCGCTGGCGGAGCCAGTCGCGGACGCCGAACTCGACGGTCGTCAGGGCGCCGAAGGCCCAGACGGCGGCCAGCACGCCGAGCAGTCTGAGGTC
>CAXRFJ010000127.1:0-14071 GCA_964229475.1 Rubrivirga sp. | reverse complement strand
CGTCGTGCGCGTGCTGTCCGAGGCCTCCGCGGTCGGGGCGATGTCCCGAGTCCCCCGTCCCCCCGAGTCCCCAGTCCCCACCACGAAGGCGTTGGGCGCCCGGTCGCGGAGCGACGTGAAGGCCAGCGAGTCGCCGGCGGCGTTCCAGACCGGGATCCGGTCGTCGCGCTCGGCGTGGTCCGCCTGGCTGCGCCGCCCCTCCGGTTCGGGCGCGGCGCCGAGGCGGGTGACCTCGCCCGAGGCCACGTCGAGCACGGCGAGGTCGCGCGCGCCGTCGGCGTCGAACAGGGCGAAGGCGATCTGCGCGCCGTCCGGGCTCCACCGCGCCGTCGTGATCTGGACGTCGCCCTCGAACGCGGTGAGGGGGCGCTCCTCGTTCGTCTCGAGGTCGAGCGCGAACAGGTTGGCCGTCGCCCCGTCGCTGCCGACGAACGCGAGGCGGCGGCCGTCGGGCGCGAACGTGGGCGAGGTCGCGCGGCGGTCCGTCGTCAGCCGACGGAGGCCGCCGCCCTCGGCGTCCACGACGTAGAGGTCGTTGAGGAGCGAGCCGTAGGCGCCGCGCCGCGTCCGCGCGAAGGCGATCCGCCGTCCGTCCGGGCTCCAGTCGATGGGGCCGGTGATCGAGCCCTCGGCGAGGATGCGGAGCTCGCGCGCCCGCGTCGAGTCGGCGCCCGGGTTGTCTACGACGATGAGGCGGCGGACGGGCCGCGCGAGGCTCGGCAGGACGACGCCCGCGACCCACATCGTGTCGGGGGAGAAGGCGACGTCGTAGACCACCTGCCCCGGGAACGACAGGGGCTCGGCGGCGAGCGAATCCAGCCGCTCCATCTGCCCCGCCTGCGTGTTGTAGTACACGTTGACGTGCTTCCGCCACTCCTCATTGAACGTGGCGTAGCTCTCGCCCGTCACGCTCTCGAACGCGGTCCGGAAGTCGTGGACCTGGCCGAGCCCGAAGAGCACGGGCGTCCGGTGGGCGAGGATCCGGGCGATCGTCGAGTCGCCGCGGCTCTGGGCGAGGTAGCGGACCTGGCTGTTGCCGACGGCGTAGCGGAGCCGGCCGTTCTGGGGCGACGAGCCGTCGGTGTAGCTGAGGCGGTCCTCGAACGTCGCCGTGCGGAGCCAGCGGTCGCCGCGCTGGGCGTCCCACCGCTCGGTCGCGTACTGGGCGAGGCCCTCGGTCCAGAAGCTCGGGAAGGGGTCGGCGAAGAAGACGTCGAGCAGGCCGAGGTTCGAGCGGACCGCGCGGTAGTGGATGAGGTGGGCCACCTCGTGGGCGACCACCTTCCGCAGCCACTTGACGTCGCCGGTCCAGATCTCGGCCGTCTCGTTGACGTGGACCCAGATGGTCGTGAACCCGCTCCCGCCGACGTTGAAGGCGATCCCGTTGGCGATCTCGTCCTCGTCGGAGAGGTAGATCCGGATCGGGTCGTCGAAGGCGATGGCGGCCGAGTCGGCCGAGAAGGTGCGGGTGAGGGCGTCGTAGGTCGCCTCGGCGACCGCGCCCGCCTCGGCCTCGATGCCGGCGAGGCGGGCGGGATAGACGATCTCGAAGTGCTCGGTCGTGGCGACCTGCCAGTCGAGCTCGGGGTGGTTCCGCCCGTTGAAGAAGCTGAACCCGACCTGGGCGGACGGGGCGCCAGCGGCGAGCGCGACCAGCAGGGCGAGGAGGGAGCGGAGACGGGGCATCGAGAGGCGTCCGGGGGAGGGCCAAGGTAGGCCGCTCGCCGGGCGGCCCGGGTCTCGGGAGGGCTCCCAGATCGACGCCGGGGAGCCGGTGTGCCGCCGGGTGGCCGACTGTGACAAACCGGTGACACCGACACCCTATATCATACGCGTGCGCGTGCGCGAGAGCCCGCGCCCCCTTCCCCAACCGCCGCCGCCATGACCCGCGTCCCCACCCCCGCCCGCCTCGGCGCCCCCGCCGACTGGGCCACCGCCCTCGCCGCCGGGCCCCACTACGAGCCGCCGTACCCCGGGGCCGTCCAGGACGAGCTGGCCTGGCACCTCGTCAAGCACATCCGCGAGGACGCCCACCTCCGCTCCGAGGTCGAGGTCGAGGTGCCGGCCTCCGACGACTGGCCCGGGTCCGGGACCGGGCCGGCGTTCTTCACGCTCGACCTCGTCGTCGAGGTGCCGGTCGGCACGGGCGACGGCGCGCCCGAGGTCCGCCGCGTCGCGTTCGAGTCGGGCGGGGGGACGGGCAGCCGCGCGCTCCGCGACCACGACCGGCGCCTCCGCCGCGACGCCACGCTCCTCGCCCACGGAGCCGTCGACACGATCTACCGCCTCCGCGGCTCGGACCTCCTCGGCCACATGGACGACGTGCTGTTCCTCGCCAGCCAGTGGGACGCCGACCTCTTCTCGGAGCGCGGCCGCGTCAACCTTCGGACGCTCGCGAGCGCCGAGGCGAAGCAGGTCGCGGTCCGCCCCGAGCAGCCGAGCGTCCTCGTCCCGTACGCGCTCGACGCCGACGGCGGCTCGCCGGAGCGCCACCTCTGGCACGTCGCGAACGGGCAGGCGCCGCACATCCTCGTCCGCCGGCTCGACCGCCGCTTCGAGTCGGTCTGGGGCCCCTACGCCGACCGGCCGCTGCGGAAGGTCGAGGTCGACCGCCCGCCGCTCCGCAAGGCGAGCTAGCGCGTGGAGCGCGGGTGGAGATCCGCCCGCGCTCCACATTCTGTCACACACGTGTGACGCGTGGATGACACCCCGGCCGCCCTACGCTGGAGCACACTGGCGATCCCCCATAGAACCATGACCGTCCACCCTCTCAGCCGCCGGCCGCAGCAGCGGCGCCTCGTCGTCGCCGTCCGCGGGCCCGCGGGCACCGGCAAGAGCTGGTTCGCCGCCTCCCTCGCGGACGCCGGCCTCGGCCGCTTGTGCTTTTTCGACACCGAGCGGAAGGCCCGGCTCCTCCCCGGCGCCGACGGCTCCCGCTACGACGCCATCGAGGTCGAGCACCCCGACGAGCTCCTCCCGTTCGTCGACTGGGCCCTCGGCGAGGGCCGCGCCGAGCAGGGCTACGGCTGCTACGCGCTCGACTCGTGGGCCATGTACTTCGGCCGGAAGCACTGCGCGACCGTCGAGGCCGTCCGGGCCCGGACCGGCGACCCGACGGCGCAGCCCTCGGCCGAGGAGCTCCAGGCCGACCAGGTCGTGTTCCAGGAGGTCCTCCGGCGGCTCTGCGTCGACTCCGGCGCGTGCGTCGTCATCACGGACCAGATCGCGGCGCGCGGCAAGCAGGACCGCGAGGAGAACGAGATGGGCCGCGTGCTGCCCATGACGTCGTCCGGGCTGGAGTACTTCGTCGACGTCATGCTGGAGCTGTCGCTGCGGCAGGACGGGTTCGAGACGAAGCGCGTCGCGACCGTCGTCAAGTCGAACGCGCCGGACCTCCCGGTGGGCACGGTCTTCGAGAACCCCGACTTCGCCGACGTCCTCGCGGAGCTGGGCGCCGGCCCGGCGCCCGTCGAGACGCCGGGGCCGGAGGTCCTGCCGGCTCCGGCGCTCGCCCACCCCGCCGGCCCGACGCTCGCCGACCTCCTCGCCGAGGCCGAGGGCTTCGGACTCGGCCGCCCGCAGGTGCTCCTCGCCGCGCGCCACTACTGCGGCGTCCAGGACCTCGACGAGCTGACCGAGGCGGACCGCGAGGACCTCCTCGACCGGATGCGCGAGCGCTACGCCACCTCCGGCGACAGCGCCGCGACGGCCGAACCGGAGGTCGGCGTCAGCCAGCCGGCGGTGACGGTCAGCAAGGGCAAGAAGGCGGCGTAGCCGCCCGGCTCCGTCCGCCTCGGGGCCGAGGCGGGCCCCTCCGCCCCCCTGGCGATCCGTGCCGCCAGCGGGGCGCGGGGCTGTCGGCGCCTACTCGACGGCGACGGGCAGGTCGTCCGCCCAGAAGACGAGGGGCGCGACGTCCCTGTCTTCGGTGGTCTCGGGGTACGCGATCCCACTGTAGACCTCGGGCCCCCAGTCCTGGACCTCCACCCGGACGATGGGGAGGGCCGTCTCGCTGTAGCCGTCGGGGTTGCCCTGCTCGACGATCACGCGGCCGCGGACGGTCTCGGGGAGGTCGGTGTCGTGGCCGTTCGAGAACTGGAGCTCGACCGTCTGCGCGCACTCGTCGCCGCAGAGCGTCGACCGACGGAGTGTGACGACGCGCTCGGTGTAGAACGCGCCGTTGATTCCGACCCAGCCGGCCGGACCGAGCGGCGGGTTGGGGACGGTCGCGTCCGCCTCGGTGATGACGGGGCCGGAGTAGCGGGTGACGAGGTCGTCGTCGCCGACGGAGTCGCAGCCGGCGAGGGCGACCGCGAGCACGCCGAGGCGGAGGAGAGAGCGCATGGGCGGGGGGAGAGCCCGGAGTTTGCGGCCCGGAGGCCCCGCCCGCAAGGCCCTTCACCGGGCCTCCCTCCGTGTGTTTCTGACGACGGAAGCGCTACCAGCCCGGCTCCGCGTTGACGGATCCGCCGCGCCGCGCCTATCCTGCCGCTTCCGATCCGCCCCGCGATGACCGCCCGTCTCTCCCCCCGACGTCTCCGACGCCGACCGGCTCAGCCCGGGTCGGGAGACGACGCGTAGACGGACGGCACCGCACGATCACCCCAGCGGATCCGATCCCCTGACGCCGGCTCTCCCGAGGAGCCGGCGTTTTTTGTACCCGCCATGTCCGTGACCTCGCCCATCGCCCTCGCCTTCTCCGGCGGCCTCGACACGTCGTTCTGCGTCCCCTACCTCAAGGAGGAGACCCGCCGCGACGTCGTGACCGTGACCGTCGACACCGGCGGGTTCTCCGCCGACGAGAAGGAGCAGATCGCCGCCCGCTCCGCCGACCTCGGCGCCCGCGACCACCGCCTCGTCGACGCCCGCGCCGACCTGTGGGACCGCGTGCTCCAGTACCTCGTCAAGGGCAACGTGCTGCGCGGCGGCGTGTACCCGCTGTGCGTCGGGCCCGAGCGCGTGGTGCAGGCCGAGGCCCTCGCGGGCGCGGCGCGTGACCTCGGCGCGGGCTCCGTGGCCCACGGCTCGACCGGCGCCGGCAACGACCAGATCCGGTTCGATGCCGCGCTCCGCCTGCTGGCGGACGACCTCGAGATCCTGACGCCGATCCGCGAGCTCTCGCTCTCCCGCGAGGCCTCCACCGACTTTCTCCGCGAGCGCGGCTTCGCCGTCGAGGCCAAGACGACCGAGTACTCGGTCAACCGCGGCCTCTGGGGCACGACGATCGGGGGCAAGGAGACGCACGACACCGACGGCGTCCTCCCCGAGGCGGCCTGGCCCGACACCGTCGCGCCCGCGGCGGCGCCCGACGAGGCCCGCCGGCTCACGATCCGCTTCGAGGCGGGCGTGCCGGTCGCGGTCGACGGCGAGGCGCTCGACCCCGTCGCCCTCGTCGAGGCGCTGAACCGCGAGGGCGCGGCGCACGGCGTCGGCCGCGGGATCCACGTCGGCGACACGATCCTCGGCATCAAGGGGCGGATCGCGTTCGAGGCGCCGGGCGCGCTGACGCTCATCGCGGCGCACCGCGAGCTGGAGAAGCTCGTCCTCACGCAGCTCCAGCTGGTCCAGAAGGCCAGCCTCGGCGACCTCTACGGGCGGCTCGTCCACGAGGGCCTCTTTTTCGACCCCGTCTGCCGCGACCTCGAGGCGTTCCTCGACAGCACGCAGCGGCGCGTGACCGGCGACGTCCACGTCGAGTGGTTCAAGGGCGCGGTCCGCGTCCAGGGCGCCACGTCGCCCCACTCCCTCTTCGACGCGGGCGTGGCCCGCTACGGCGAGGACAACGCGCTGTGGTCCGGCCGCGACGCCGAGGGCTTCGCCCAGATCTACGGTCTCCAAGCGCGCCTCGCTGCGCGAGCCGCTGAGTAACGAGTGACGGGTGAAGGGTCAAGAGCTCTTCACTCATCACCCTTCACCCATCACCCGACCCATGCCCACCGGATCGATCACGACGCTCACCGTCGACCACGTCGCCAGCAGCACGGGGCCGTGCCGGCTGGACCACGAGGTCCGCGTCTCGCCCTACGTCGTGGCGGAGGAGGGGTACTGCCTCGCCGTCCGCGCGCTCGACCACAAGGACGTCTACAACCAGCTCGAGGGCGCCGACGGCGTCTTCCGGACCATCGAGAAGGGGCAGACGCTCGTCGGCGCCCTCGGCGAGCGGCAGGCGCTGAAGGGGTACTCGGGGCGGATCCCGCGCCACATCGCGCCCGGCGACGTCCTCCACGTCCAGAACATGGGCGGCATCCTCGGGCGCGTGGCGACCGAGCACCCCGACCTCGGGCCGGCGCTCCGCGTGGAGGTGCTGGGCGCGGTCCTCTCGGGCGAGCCGGCGCGGCACGCGCGGATCCAGGACACGGCCGTCGACCCCGTCGAGGTCCTCACCGAGTCGGCCCCGCTCGTGATGGTGTCGGGGACGGCCATGAACACCGGCAAGACGTTCGCCGCCGCCGCGCTCGTCGGCGAGCTCACGGCGCGCGGGCTCCGCGTGGCCGCCGCCAAGCTGACCGGCGCGGCGCTCCAGCGCGACGTCCGCGCGATGGTGGCGCAGGGGGCCGTGGCCTCGGCCAGCTTCCTCCAGGCCGGCGCCGTCGCCACCACCGGGCGCGACATGGTCCCGGTGGCCAAGGGGATCATCGCCCACCTCAACCGGATCGCCACGACCGAGGACGGCACGCCGCCCGACGCGCTCGTCCTCGAGCTGGGCGACGGCGTGATCGGGCCGTACGGCGTCGACCAGATCCTGGAGGACATGGAGCTCCAGCGGCTCACGGCCACGCACGTCCTCGCCGCCGCCGACCTCGCCGGCGCGTGGGCCTGCGACCAGCTGTTCCGGACGCGCTACCGTGCCGAGATCGGCGTCGTCGTGGGGCCGGCGACCGACACGGACGTGGGCAAGCGCTACATCCAGACGTCGCTCGGCATCCCGGCCGTCAACGCGCGCTCGGAGGCCGGCGCCCTCGCGGACCTCGTGGCCGAGGACGTCGCCGAGCGGAAGGCGTGGGAGGGCGGCGGCGGCCCGAAGCTCTCGTTCAACGGCCCGCGCCGCGTCATCCCGACCTCCTCATGAGCACCGTCCCCCCGATCCGCGCCGCCGTCCTCCACGGCGCCGGCTACGCCGGCGGCGAGCTGCTGGCGCTCCTCCTGGCGCACCCGCTCGTCGAGCCCGTCGCCGCGACGAGCCGGAGCCAGGCCGGCCTCCCGGTCCACACGACGCACCCGCAGCTCCGCGGCCAGACCGACCTCACCTACATCGACCCCGCCGACCTCGACGCCGAGGCGGGCGGACCGGAGTTCGACGTGGCGTTCGTCTGCGCCGAGCACGGGCAGGGCGCCGCGGCCGTCCAGGGCCTCCGCCGGTCCGGCTTCGACGGGCTGATCGTCGACCTCTCGGCCGACCACCGGCTCGGCTCGGTCGAGACCTACGAGGCCGTCTACGGGCTGGAGCACCCGGACCCCGAGGCGATGCGGGCGGCGGTGTACGGGCTGGCGGAGGTCAACGGGCAGCGGGTGCGGGGCGCGTCGCTCGTCGCCAACCCGGGCTGCTTCGCGACCGGCCTCAGCCTCGCGCTCTGGCCGTTCGCGCGGCTCCAGGGCCCCTTCGAGGCCCACGTGACGGCGCTGACCGGCGCGTCGGGCTCCGGCGCCCGGCCCTCGCCCACGACCCACTTCCCGAGGCGCGACGGCAACGTCCGCGCCTACAAGGTGCTGGCGCACCGGCACCTCGCCGAGGTCCGCGAGACGCTCGGCGGCCGGGCGACGGTCCAGTTCGTCCCCGTCTCCGGCCCGTGGACGCGCGGGATCTGGGGGACGGCCCACGTCGCGGCGCTCGCGTCGTTCGACGAGGTCACGGCCGCGTTCGAGGCGGCGTACGGCGGGCGCCCGCTCGTCCGCCTCTCGCCCGGCGAGCTCCCGGAGCTGCTCCCGACGACGGGCACGCCGTTCTGCGACCTCGGCTGGGTCGAGAAGGACGGGCACCTCGTGGTCGGGTTCGCGCTCGACAACCTGCTCAAGGGCGCGGCCTCGCAGGCCGTCCAGAACCTGAACCTCGCCCTCGGCTGGCCCGAGGCGCTGGGCCTCCTCCCCGGCGTCCCCGTCCCGACCGGGGCGCGGGCCCTCCCGACTGCCTAGCCGTCGGCTCCCTCCGCCTCGGTGCCGAGGCGGGCGGCGCTGGCCCCCCTCCCCCTGCCCCAGACCCTCGCCGACCCGCTCGCGCTCGAAGACGCCGTCACGCTCCCGACGTACGCCAAGCCGCCCGTCGCGCTCGTCCGCGGCGAGGGCACGCGCGTGTGGGACCACGAGGGCCGCGAGTACCTCGACTTCTACGGCGGCCACTGCGTCGCCCTCCTGGGGCACTGCCCGCCGCGCGTCGTCGAGGCGATCCGCCGGCAGGCCGGGGAGATGCTGTTCTACTCGAACGCCGTCTACAGCCCGGTCCGCGCCGAGGCGGCGCAGGCGCTCGTCAACCTCGCGCCCGACGGCCTGGGCCGCGTGTTCTGGTGCAACTCCGGGACGGAGGCGAACGAGACGGCGCTCAAGCTGGCGCGGTCGGTCACCGGGCGGAGCCGCGTGGTCGCCTTCTCGGAGGGCTTCCACGGGCGGACGCTCGGCGCGCTCGCGACGACCTACGGCGACAAGTACCACGCGCCGTACCGCGCCGCGCTGCCCGAGACGACGTGGGTCCCGTTCGGCTGGGAGGGCGCCGTCGAGGAGGCGCTCGCGGGCGAGGACGTCGCCGCGCTCATCCTCGAGCCGATGCAGTCGATGGCCGGCATCACCGAGGCTCGGCCGGCGTTCTACCGCGCGATCCGCGAGATCTGCGACCGGACCGGGACCGTCCTCCTCTTCGACGAGGTCCAGACGGGCGTCGGGCGGACGGGCACGTTCCTCTACGGCGAGCACGTCGGCGTGACGCCGGACCTCGTGTCGCTGGCGAAGAGCCTCGGCGCGGGCGTCCCGGTCGGCGCCGTCCTCGTCAACGACGCGATCGCGGCGACCGTCCAGCCGGGCGACCAGGGCACGACGTTCGGCGGCGGGATGCTGGCGATGGCCGCCGTCCAGGCCACGCTCCAGCAGCTCGTCGACGACGGCCTCATGGCGCGGGCCGTCGACCTGTTCGCCCGCCTCGACGCGGGGCTCGCCGAGGTGGACGGGGTCACGGAGGTCCGCGGGCGCGGCTGCCTGGTCGGCGTGTCGCTCGACCGGGAGGCGCGGCCGGTCGCGGGCGCGCTCCGCGAGGCCGGCGTGATCGTCGGGACCTCGGGCCGGGCCGACACGCTCCGCCTCATGCCGCCGCTCACGACGCCCGACGCCGACGTGGACGCGTTCCTCGACCGCTTCGCTCAGGTTCTCGGGCGTAGCGCGTAGAGCGTAGGGCTCCCAGAATCGACCGCCGTCCTCCGGCCCATCGCGCCCCCACGCTCCACGTCCCACGCACCACGATGAACCACCTCACCTCCTGGACCGACCTCGACACCGCGACGTGGCAGGCGTGCCTCGACCGCGCGCTCTGGCACCGCCAGCACCGGGCCTGGACGCCGTCGGCGGCGGGGAAGGCGCTCGGGCTCGTCTTCTTCAACCCGTCGCTGCGGACGCGGGCGTCGATGGACCTCGCGGCGGCCCACCTCGGCGCGCACCCGGTCACGCTCACGCCCGGCTCCGGCACGTGGGGCCTGGAAACGCGCGACGGCGTGACGATGGACGGCGACGCGGCCGAGCACGTAAAAGAGGCCTTCGGCGTCCTCAGCCGCTACGTCGACGCCCTCGGCGTGCGGACGTTCGCGACGCTGAGCGACTACGAGGCCGACCACGAGGACCGCGCCTTCCGCGCGGCGGTCGAGGCCTCGACGGTGCCCGTCGTCAACCTGGAGTCGGCGCGGTGGCACCCGTGCCAGGAGCTCGGCGACGCGGCCACGATCTGCGATCACGTCGGCGACCCGCGGGGCAAGAAGTTCGTGCTCCACTGGGCGCCGCACCCGAAGCCGCTGCCCCGCGCCGTCCCCAACTCGGCCGTGATGATGGCGGCGCGGCTGGGCATGGAGGTCATCGTCGCCCGGCCCGACGGGTTCGGCCTCGACGCCGACGTGCTCGACCTCGCCCGGAAGGAGGCCGGCAAGCACGGCGGCTCCGTGACGGAGTCGACCCACCGGCCGGACGCGCTCTCGGGCGCGAGCGTCGTCTACGCCAAGGCGTGGTCGGGGAGCGCGGTCTACGACGCGCCCGAGCTCGAGGCCCGGCAGCGCGCCGCGCACGCCGACTGGCGCCTCACCAACGGCGACCTCACGCGGACCGACCGGGCGGCGTTCATGCACTGCCTCCCCGTCCGCCGCGGCGTCGTGGTCGACGGCGACGTGCTCGACTCCGACCGCGCGATCCACCTGCTCCAGGCCGAGTACCGGCTCCACGCCCAGAAGGCGATCCTCGAGTGGGTGTGGGGACTGGGTTCGGAGTTCGGGGTTCAGAGTTCAGGGTGATGGACCACGAACTCCGGACTCCGAACTCCGAACTCTCAACTCCTCCCGTCGTCGTCAAGCTGGGCGGGGCGATCCTGGCGGACGCCGACGCCGTGGCGACGGTCTGGGCCGGTGTCGAAGCGCTGAGCGCGCCGGTCGTCCTCGTGCACGGCGGCGGGCCGCAGGCGACGGCGCTCGCGCGGCGGCTGGGCCACGAGCCCCGGATCGTCGCCGGGCGGCGCGTGACGAGCGACCTCGACCTCGACGTGATGCTGTGGACGCTCCGCGGCGAGCTCAACGCCCGCCTCGTGGCGTCGGGGCGCCGGGCCGGCGTCCGCGCCGTCGGCGTGAGCGGGGCCGACGGCGGGCTCGTCCGGGTCCACCGCCGGCCGCCGCGCGACGTCGACGGCGAGACGGTCGACTTCGGCCACGTCGGCGACGTCGACGGGGTCGACCCGGCGCTCGTCGAGACGCTCCTCGGGGCCGGCTTCGCGCCCGTCGTCGCGACGGTCTGCGCCGACGACGCGGGCGCGCTCTACAACGTCAACGCCGACACGGTCGCCTTTGAGCTGGCGGTGGCGCTCGGGGCCGCCCGCCTCGACCTCGTCACCGAGGCCGGCGGGGTGCGGCGCGACGCCGCCGACCCCCGGAGCCACCTCGACCGGCTCACGGCCGCCGAGGTCGCGGCCGGCGTCGCCGCGGGATGGATCGCGGGCGGGATGCGGCCCAAGCTGGAGGTCGCCCGCGCGGCGCTCCGGCGCGGCGTCCCGGCCGTCCGCGTCTGCGCCCCCGCCGACCTCGCCGACGCGGACGCGGGCACCACCGTCGTCCCCTGACCCCGGCCTCCTCCGCTCTCCCGATCCGTTGAACGTCCTCGACCTCCACGCCGACCTCGTCCGCATCCCGTCGCTCTCGTTCAAGGAGGGGCCGGCCGCGGACTTCGTCGAGACGACGCTCCGTCAGGTCGACGGCCTCGACGTGGGGCGGCTCGACGAGAACGTCTGGGCCAGCCTCGGCGACGGCGACGACGTGCTCCTGCTCTGCTCGCACCTCGACGTGGTGCCGCCGAGCGAGGGCCACCCGTACCCGCCGTTCTCGCCGACACGCGTCGACGGCGCCGTCTCCGGCCGCGGCGCGGTCGCCGCGCAGGCCCGCGGCGCGGCCCGGCTGGCGGCCCTCGTCGGGCTGGCGGAGTCGGGCTGGCGGCCGCCGCCGGGCGGGCGGCTCGTCGTCGCCCTGACGGAGTGCGAGGAGACGGGCGCCGAGAACAACGGGATGGAGAAGATGCGCGCGCGCGTGTTCGGCGACGCGCTCCCCGAGCCGTCGGCGGCGCTCGTCGGCGAGCCGACGGAGCTCCGGCCGTGCCTCGCGCAGAAGGGCCTGCTGATTCTGAACGCGACCGCGATGGGGGAGACGGCCCACGCCGCCCGCGCCCACCTCGGAACGAACGCGCTCACGGTCGCCGCCCGCGACCTGCTCGCCGTCGACGCGCTCGACTACGACACCGCCGACCCGCTCCTCGGCAAGCCGACGTTCACGGCGACGCTGATCGAGGGCGGGACGGCCAAGAACGTGGTCCCGGACCGCTGCCGGTTCACGCTCGACGTCCGCTCGACACCGGCCGCGACGCACGCCGAGCTCACGCGGTTCGTCCGCGACGCGCTCGAGAGCCGCGTCGAGGTCTACTCCGACCGGCTCATCCCGTGCGCCACCGACCCCGACGCGCCCATCGCGCGCGCCGCGGTCGCCGCGCTCGACGCCCTCGGCCTCGACGCCGCGCCGTTCGGCAGCCCCACGGCCTCCGACTGGATCCACCTCGCCGACGTGCCGGCCGTCAAGATCGGCCCCGGCCGCAGCGAGCTCTCCCACACGCCCGACGAGCACGTCGAGATCGACCAGCTCGAACGCGCCGTCGAGGTCTACGCCGAGATCGCCCGGCGGTACTTCGCAGACTAGCCTGTCGCGTATTGCGTGTTGCGTCTCTCGTGGCACCGATACGCAACACGAAACACGCAACACATCATGGCTGACCGCTCTTCGTCGACCCCGATCTGGCACAAAGGCACCGCGGCCGAGGACTGGGTGACGCGGTTCACCGTCGGCGAGGACTGGCGGTGGGACACGGTCCTGCTGCCGTACGACCTCGAGGGGACGCGGGCGCACGCCTGGGCGCTCGGCCAGGTCGGCGTGCTCACCGAGGCGGAGGTGGCCGAGGTCTCGGACGCCCTCGACGCGATCCGGGCGGAGTGGGAGGCGGGCGACGTCGTCGTGCGCCCGGAGGACGAGGACATGCACACCGTCATCGAGCGGGAGCTGACGGCGCGGCTCGGCGACGCGGGCAAGAAGATCCACGCCGGCCGGTCGCGGAACGATCAGGTGCTCGTGGCGGTCCGCCTCTGGCTCCGCGACGCCCTCGCCGGCATCGCCGGCGGCGCCCGCGAGGTGGGCGGGGCGCTCCTCGACCACGCCGAGGCCGGCCAGGCGCTCCTGATGCCGGGCTACACGCACGGCCAGCGCGCCATGCCCACGACCGTCGCCGTCTGGGCCGCCGGCTACGCGGACCTTCTGATGGACGACTTGGCCGGCCTCGGCGCCGCCGCGGACGGCGCCAACGCGTCGCCGTGGGGGAGCGCGGCGGGCTACGGCGTGCCGGTCCTCGACCTCCCGCGCGACGCCGTCGCCGAGCGGCTCGGGTTCGGCCGCACGCAGGCCATCGCGGCGGTCCAGCTCTCGCGGGGCAAGGCCGAGGCGGCCGTCGTCCACGCGCTCGTCCAGCTCGGCCTCACGCTGAACCGGCTCGCGAGCGACCTCGCCCTGTTCGCGACGTCGGAGTTCGGGTTCGTGGCGCTGCCGGTCGAGCACACGACGGGCTCGTCGATCATGCCGCAGAAGCGGAACCCGGACGTTCTCGAGCTGGCCCGCGCGACGGCGCACCGGCTCACGGCCGAGCTCCACCTCCTCCTGACGCTCCCGGCCAACCTCCCGGGCGGCTACCACCGCGACCTCCAGCTCACGAAGGAGGCGCTGATGCGGGCCGTCGGCGCGGCGCGGGACCTCGTGACGGCCGTCGCCACCGTCCTCCCCGGCGTCGAGTGGAAGGCGGATCGGATGCGGGCGGCGCTGTCGCCGGACCTGTTCGCGACCGCCGAGGCCCTCAAGCGGGTCGAGGCCGGGACGCCGTTCCGCGACGCCTACCGCGACGTCGGCACCCACCTCGACCGCCTCGACGTGCCCACCGAGGCGGACGCGCTCGCGGCCTACACCTCCGACGGGACGCCGGGCAACGTGGACGTCGAGGCGCTCCGCCGGCGGCTGGCAAGCACCTGACCCGGTCCGCCTCCGTGCCGAGGCGGGCCTAGCCGCGCGCGCCGCCGGTCTTGGGCAGCCGCTCCAACTCGACCTCCGCCGTGCCCGCCCGCGTCAGGCCGATGGAGTCGGCCGCGGCGCGCGACACGTCGATCACGCGGTCGCCGTGGAACGGCCCCCGGTCGTTGACGCGGACGACGACGCTCTCGCCCGTGCGCGCGTGCGTCACGCGGACGCGCGTCCCGAGCGGGAGCGTCCGGTGGGCCGCCGTGAGCTCGGTCGGGTCGAAGCGCTCGCCGCTGGCGGTCGGGTTG
>CAXRFJ010000126.1:0-5626 GCA_964229475.1 Rubrivirga sp. | reverse complement strand
CGGGCCGTAGGGCCCGACGGCGTCGCCGGCGTCGCGGAGGTCGCCGTCGTAGGCGCGGCCGACGAGCGTGGACGAGGTCACCATCGACCCGCCCAGCATGTCGCTGGCGGCCGTCACCGACGTCGTGTCGGAGGCGCTGAGCGACCAGAACACCTGGCCGGTGTCGGGGCCCGGCGGCTGGGTCGAGCCCGAGATCGTCAGGGCCGGGAGCATGAAGTAGCGCGTGACGCTCGGGTCGCCGCCGCCGAGGTACGGGTAGACGCGGACGTAGATCGAGTCGCCCGCGGCGACGGCCGCGTCGAGGTCGTACTCGCGGAGGATGATCGCGCCCGTCGCGTCGCCGTCATCGGCCGAGAAGTCCTCCTCGAGCGCGACGGCGTCCGAGAAGTCGGGGCTCGTCGCGTAGAACACGCTCGCGCGCATCTCGCTGGTGCCGTCGCCGTGGGCGTAGAGCGAGACGCCGTCGACGTAGAACGTCTGGCCGGCGTCGGCGCCGGCGGCGAACTCGATGTAGCGGGTCGGGTCGATGGCCTCCTCGACGGGCCACTGGATCCCGTCGCCGCGCCACCAGCGCTGGAACGGGCCGTAGGGGCCGACGGCGTCGCCGGCGTCCCGGAGGTCGCCGGTGTAGTCGCGGACCTCGACGTCGGCGCTCCGCACCGGGGCCCCGCCGAGGCCGGCCGAGGCGGACGTGACCGACGTGGTGTCAGAGGCCGAGAGCGACCAGAACACGCCGCCGACGGCGCCGCTGCCGGCCGTCTCGCTCGTGCCCGAGATCGTGACGTCCTGGAGGAACAGGTAGCGGCCCGAGCTCGGGTTGCCGCCGCCGAGCCACGGGTACACGCGGACGTAGAGCGACTGGCCGGCCGCCAGCTCCTCCGAGATGGTGAAGCTGAAGTCGCCGACGGCGTCGCGCGAGACGTCGACGTCGGTCGCGAGGGGCGTCGGCGCGGAGAACGCCGGGTCGGTGTCGTAGAACAGGCTCGCGTCGAGCTCGCCGGTCCCGCCCGCGTTCATCACGAGGTCGATGTCGGTGAGCGTGAGCGTGGTCGCGTCGGCGGCCGTGACGGCGAACTCGACGTAGCGGGCCGGGTCGGGCGCGCTCTCGACGGGCCACTCGGCGCCGTCGAGGTACCACCGCTGGTACGGCCCGAGCGGGCCGTTCACGTCGCCCGTCAGCGTGCCGGTGTAGTCCCGGGCGACGAGCGTCATCGACGTCACGTCGCTGCCGACGGCGCCGCCTTCTTCGGCCGTGACGCCGAGGCCGTCGGCCTCGGTCAGCGACCAGTTGACGGACGCGGCGTCTTGGGCGTCGGGCGCGACGGCCAGCAGGAGCGCGGCGAGGAGGAGCAAGAGTCTCATGGATCTGAGGGAGGGTGGAACGGAGAGAAAACGAGGCGTTGTCTAGCGGACGACGAGCAGCTTCTGCGTCGCCGCCTCGGTCGCCGTCCGGCGGCGGACGACGCAGATGCCGGCCGCGAGGCCGGACGTGTCGAGCGGGACCTCGTGCCGGCCGGCCGCGAACGGGCGGGCGGCCGGCGCCGCGACGAGCCGCCCGCGCACGTGGTAGCCGCGGACGGAGGCGGCGCCGGCGGCGGCGAGGTCGAACCGGAGGGTGGCCGCGCCCCGGGCGGGGTTCGGCGCGGCCTCGTCCGGCCAGTTGTCGCCGGTGTACCACCGCGCGAGGCCGTCCGTCCCGTCGCCCAGCGAGCCCGTGAAGTCGCGGAACGCGAGGCCCTCGGCCCGGGCGCCGACCCGGCCGCGGCGCCGGCCGTGGCCGTGACGCCGAGGTCGCTCGTGAGCGCCCACGAGACGGACGCCGACGTCTGCGCCGAGGCCGAGACGGCCAGGGCGGCGACGAGGAGCTTTACCGGTAACGAGGCGAGACGCATCGAGGCGGGGCGGAGAGGCGGCGGGGCTAGCGCTGGACGCGACCGGAGCCGTCGCCGGCCGCGAGGGCGTCCACCTCGGCGCGGCTGACGAGGTTGAAGTCGCCCGGGATCGTCTGCTTGAGGCACGAGGCGGCCACGGCGAACTCGAGGGCGTCCCGCGTGTCGTCCTTCTGGAGGAGCCCCGCGATGAGGCCCGAGGCGAACGAGTCGCCCCCGCCGACGCGGTCGACGATCTGGATGTCGTAGCGCGTCGAGCGGACGGGCTCGGCGCAGTCCTTGTCGTCGTGGAGGATGGCGCTCCAGCCGTTGTGGCTGGCCGAGAACGACTCGCGGAGCGTGATGGCGACGGCCTCGAAGTCGAACTCCGTCTTCAGCTTTTTCGCGAGGGCGACGTAGCCCGCCTCGTCCAGCTCGGCGCCGTGGACGTCCGTCTCGCCCGCCTTCAGGCCGAGGCACTTGTCGGCGTCCTCCTCGTTCGCGATGCAGACGTCGACGTGCTCCATGAGCGGGCGCATCGTGGCCTGCGCCTCGTCGGTGGTCCACAGCTTCTTGCGGAAGTTGAGGTCGCACGAGACGGTCGCGCCGGCCGCCTTGGCCGCCTTCGCCGCGGCCTCGACCGTCGTGCGGGCCGTCGGGCCGAGGGCCGGCGTGATGCCCGTAAAGTGGAACCACCGGGCCCCCTCGAACACGGCGCCGAGGTCGAGCTCGTCAGGGGTCAGCGTCGTGACGGCCGCGTCGGCGCGGTCGTAGACCACCTTCGAGGGCCGCTGGCTGGCGCCGGTCTCGAGGAAGTAAATCCCGACGCGGTCGCCGCCGCGCACGATGAACCGGTCCGACACGCCGAACCGGCGGAGGTGGTTGACGGCGGCCTGGCCGATCTCGTGGGCCGGGAGCTTGGAGACGAAGTAGCTCTCGAGCCCGTAGTTCGCGAGGGCCACGGCCACGTTCGCCTCGCCGCCGCCGTAGGTCGCGTCGAAGCTCTGGGCCTGGACGAAGCGGGTAAAGCCCGGCGTCGAGAGCCGGAGCATGATCTCACCGAGGGTGACGACTTTCATGGGTCGGAGGTCGGGGGGTCAGAGGTCGGGCGTGTCGGGTCAGGCGCGGGCTCGGCCCGCCTCGACGGACTGGCGGAGGGTCCGGGCGTTTCGGGTGAGCGTGGCCCAGTCGCCGTCGGCGATGGCCTGCTTGTCGAGGAGCGCGCTCCCGACGCCGACCGCCACGGCGCCGGCCCGGATCCAGTCGCCCGCGTTCGTGAGCGAGACGCCGCCCGTCGGCATCATCCGGAGGTGCGGCATCGGGGCGAGGACGGCCTTGAAGAACGTCGGCCCGAACACGTCGGCCGGGAACACCTTGACCACGTCGGCCCCGGCCTCCGTGGCCGTCAGGATCTCGGTGGGCGTGAAGCAGCCGGGCATGACGGGCACGCCGAGGCGGTGGGACTCGGCGACGACCTCGGGCTTGAACACGGGGCTCACGACGTAGCGCGCCCCGGCGTCGACGGCGCGGCGGGCGGTCTCGGCGTCGAGCACGGAGCCCACGCCGACGGTCACGGCGTCGCCGAGCTGGCGGCCGGTCTCCTCGATCACGGCGAGCGCGTTGGGCGTCGTCATCGTGATCTCGATGGCGGTCACGCCGCCCTCGGCGATGGCCTCGGCCAGCCGCACGAGGCGGCCCGAGTCGGCCATGCGGACGACGGCGACGGCGCCGCTGGCGAGGACGGAGTCGAGGATCTCTTGTCGGGTCATGCGGAAGCCCTTCCGTTCGGGCGCAAAAAAAGGGTCAGAGGCGGGCGGCGAGCGCGGCGCGGCACCCGTCGCGTTCGATGGCGACGAGCGCGTCCCCGACGGCCTCGGGCACGCCGCCGACGGCGTCGAGCCCCCAGACCCCGAGCGCGTCGGCGGCGAGGGCGCGGAGCGCGTCGGCGTCCGCGGGGTCCACGCCGTCCCAGCGCCGGCGCCAGTCGGCCGCGGCGTCGTCGGGCGAGAGGCCGTCGACGGCGCCGGGGCGGACGGCCGCGAGGAGCGCGGCAACGCCGAAGCAGAGGAGCGGCGGCGCCTCCCCCCGCTTCCCGCGGTAGCCCGCGACCGACGGCGCCACGCGGACGCCCAGCTTCGCCGTCTGCTGGAAGGTGATGTCGCGGAGAGCGTGGGCCACGAACGGGTTGGCGAACCGGTCGATCACGTCGTGCGCGAACGCCTCGGCCGTCGCCGGGTCGAGGTCCAGGCTCGGCACGATCTCGTCGAGGATCGCCCGCCGGACGAACGTGCCGACGGCCTCGTCGTCGAGCGCCTCGGCGACCGTGTCGAGGCCGCACAGGATCGCGGCCGGGACGGTCGCGGTGTGGCCGCCGTTGAGCACGCGGACCTTCCGCTCGCGGTACGGCGCGAGGTCGTCGGTCACGACGACGCCGTCGACGCCCGCGAGGGCGCCGAGGCGGGCGGCGTCGACGCCCTCGATGGCCCACAGGCGGTACGGCTCGGCGACGGTCACGAGGTCGTCGGTGTAGCCGAGGCGCTCGACCAGCGCCTCCGGGTCGTCGGGCGCGCCCGGCACGATCCGGTCGACGAGCGTGTTGCAGAACGCGACCTCGCGGTCGAGCCACGGGACGAAGCGCGCGTCGAGCCCCCACCGCTCGGCGTGGGCGCCGACGATCTGCCGGAGCCGGTCGCCGTTGCCCTCGATGAGCTCGCAGGGGAGCACGACGAGGCCGCCGCCCTCGTAGCCGTGGGCCTCGGCGCGCGCCGCGAGGGCCGCGGCCAGCTTGCCGGGGAACGACCGCGGCGGGTCGAGGTCCGGCCGGTCGCCGGGGTCGTCGGTGATGCCGACCTCCGTCGTGTTGGAGACGACCAGCCGGAGCTCGGGCGAGCGGGCGACGTCGAGCACGGCATCCCAGTCGTCGGAGGCCGCCAGGGCCCGCGACACGGACCCGACCACGCGCGCCTCGTCGACGGGCTCGCCGTCGCGGAGGCCGCGGACGACGAGCGTGTAGCGGCCGTCCTGGGCGTCGAGGGCCGCCGCGCGGCCGCTGCCCGTCGAGCCGACCATCACCACCCGGCCGACCTCGCCGTCGGCCGCCGCCTCGTCGAGGAGGGCGTCGGCGAAGCCGCGAAGGAAGGCGCCCGTCCCGAACTGGAGCACGCGCTCCGGGCCGGCCGCGCGGGCGGGCGCGACGTCGGCGGAGAGGGCGGGGAGGGTCGAGACGCTCATCGTTCTTTACCGGTTAAGCAACATACGGTGCCGGTCCGGGAATCGCGAATCCGGCCCGCCCTGAGATCGGCTAGTCGGCGGGGTGGGTGTCGACGAGGTCGACGTCGAGGACCTCGTGCGGCTCGGCGCCCGGCGCCGGCCGGCTGCCCTCGATCTGGTCGAGCAGGAGCGACACGGCCCGCTGCCCCATCGCCTCGGCCGGCTGGCGGAGGTAGGCGTCGACGAGCGGGGCGTAGGCGCTGAGCCGGTCGTCGCCGAACGAGACGAGGTAGACGTCGTCCCGGCCGGCCTCGGCCAGCGCGGCGTGGACGCCGATCCCGACCGGCTGCGTGACGGCGAAGACGGCGTCGAAGTCGGCCCCGCTGCGGATCAGCTCCGTCGCGGCCTCGTGCCCGAACCGCTCGTCGAACCCGCCGGACATCACCAGCGCGCCGTCGACGTCGAGGCCGTGGGCGCGGAGGGCGTCCTCGTAGCCGGCCCGCCGCTGGCGGCCGATGGCGACGGCGTCGGTGCCCGCGACGTGGGCG
>CAXRFJ010000125.1:0-4607 GCA_964229475.1 Rubrivirga sp. | reverse complement strand
AGCGGCCGCGCCCAGCTGCCCGCCGAGCCGCCGTCGGCCGCGGCCGTCGCCAGCAGCCCGCCCACGAACGGCGCCGTGCACGAGAACGAGACGACGGCCAGCGCGGCGGCCGCCAGCAGCGTGCCGAGCACGCCGCCCCGCCGGCGCGAGGCCCCGTCGAGCCGGGTGGCCCACGACGACGGCAGCCGGAGGTCGACGAGCCCGAGCAGCGCGAGCGCGAACCCGGCGAACGCGAGCCCGAGGCCGAGGTTGACCCAGGGGTTCGCGGCCACCTGCTGCGCCCCGGCCGCACCGAGCGCCGCGCTGGCGGCGGCCCCCAACCCCGTGAACACCGCGACGACGGCGGCCCCGAACCCGAGCGCCCGCCCCACCGCCCGCCCCCGCGACCCGTCGTGCGCGAACGCGCCGACGGTGAGCGGGACCAGCGGGAACACGCACGGCGTGAGGAGCGCGGCCAGCCCGGCGCCGACCGCGAGCAGGAGGAAACCGGCCAGCCCCTCCTCGCCTCCGCCTCGGACCGGCGCCGTCTCGGCCGCGGTCTCGGCGGGGCCGAGATCCACCGGCGCCATCGCCACCGCCGCGCCCCCCTCCGCCGGTTCTTCGGCAGGCAGGTCAGGCGTGAGCGGGTCGCCCTCCGCGTCCGAGACGGCGGTCCCGGCCTCAACGACGATCGGGACCGTCAGCGACCGCGTCTGGGGCGGCAGGCAGACCTGGTCGTCGCACACCCCGAACCGGACGTCGAGCCCGACCTCGCGCCGTCCGCCCGTGGCCTCCGGGGACGCCGCGAGGTCGACGCCGATCGTCGCCGGGCCCTCGAACCACCGGACCGGCTCGCCCAGCGACGGGTCGACGGCGTCGACGGGCTCCGACTGGCGGAGGCCCTCGACGCGGACGCCGTCCGGCAACGCGGACGTCCCGACCGTGAGCGGGATGCCGAGCGGCGAGTCGAGCGCGTAGACGTGCCAGCCGTCGGCGACGGTGAGCGTGAGCGGGACGGTCGCCGTCGCCCCGGGTGCGAGGGCGACGGGATCGGATGGCGCGCCCCACGTGACGAGGTCGTCGGGGTCCGGCGGCGGAGCCCCGCCGAGGAGGGCGGGCTGAGCGGCAGGCGCGGCGGCGAGCGCCGTCAGCGCAGAGAACAGGAGGAGGAGTCGCATGGTCAGGACGGAGGGGCCGCCCCCGCGGCATCGGACGCGCGCCGGAAGCCGGCGTGGCACGTCCGCCCGCGGTCGCGGCGGTCGACGACAGCAGAAGGCGGGCGGCGGCGAGGGCCCGCGCGACGCGCCTCCCTGGAGAGGAGGGCGCCGGCGCGTCGCCTTCGCCGCACGCGGACGGGGTGGGCCTAGGAGCTCGAGGAATCGGCGAGGAGCGGCCGGAGCAGCGGCTCGAGCTGGTCGCGGAGGATCATCCCCGGGACGTAGTGCGCCACGTTGCCGTCCCGATCGATCACGAACGTCGTCGGGAGCGAGGCCGTCGGCCCGTAGATCCCGTCGACCGTCCCGTCGTCGACCACGACGGGATAGCGGATCCCCATCTCTTCGGCGAACGGGCGGACGTCGGCCCAGCCGCCCTCGTCGAACGAAACGCCGACAACGGTCAGCCCGTCGTCCTCGTACTCGTCGTACAGGGCGACGAAGTCGGGGATCTCGTGCCGGCACGGCGGGCACCACGTGGCCCAGAGGTTCATCACGACGACCTCGCCGCGGTGCTCGGAGAGGCGGAACGTCTCGCCGGTGGCGGTCTCGAGCGCGAAGTCGGGCGCCGGGATCGGGTCGTCTGGGTCCGGCGGGGCCGGGCGGCCCGTGGCGGGGGCGGGCCGGGCGTCGCCGGCGGGCGCGCGGTCGGCGGCGGGAGGGGCGGGCGTCATCGCGGCGGCGGCGACGATGGCGAGGAGCACCGCGCCGGCGACGGCCGACGAGGTCAGGAGAAAGCGGTCCATGGGTACTGCGGGGAGGGTCGGAAGACGGAAAACGCGAGCGGCCGACCCCCGGGAGGCGGTCGGCATCGGTCCGTCTAGACCCGCAGCACCGTCGAGCGCAGGGCGCGGAGCGCGCCGGACGGCGGGCCCCTCGGCCCGCTCGGGCGGACGACCGGCGCCTCCGCCGGCCGCTGGACGACGCCCTCGGCCACGGCCCACGCGGTCGGCGCCGGCCCCCGGAGGTCGGGGGCGGCCACGACCGGCGCGGCGTCCGCGTCCGGGACCACGACGCACGGCGCGCCCGTGGCGCCATCGGCCGAGGCGAGCGGCGTCGCGGCCTGCCGCTTGGGGCACGGCCGCTCGCCCCACGAGGTCGTCACGCCCCCGGCCGTCGTGCACACGACGAGCCCGCCGAGTGCCGGGAGGGCGATCAGCGGGACGAGCAGGGCCGCGAGAACGCGGGCGGCTCGGAGCGTACGGGGGGCGGGGCGCGTCACGAGGCAGAAGCTACGTTGTCATGACGTGTCAGGCTCGCGTTTGTTGCCGGGCGGCCGCGCCCTCTCCCCCGCCCCGTCCAGCCGGTCACGCACCCGGGTGCGGGCCGAACACGCACCGAAAACGGTGCGCGTCGAGCGGCACCTCCCACACCCCGAATGCCGGCATCCCCTCCGTCGCGCCGACGCGGAGGCGGCAGGCCCCTCCAGGGGGCGGGACCCGTCCCGGCCGCCAGGACCCGGGCCGGCTGTCGAGGACGTAGTCGACCGTCCGGCGCCCGTCTCGCGTCCGGCCGAGGCGGACGAGGCACGTCGGATACGTCCGCCGGTCCAGGCTCGCGGGGAACCGTGGGGCCGGAGGCGGGGGCACGCTCGGCGTCCGCCAGCGCCGGCGGGCCCCGTCGAGGTCGCCCGCGAGGGCGTCGTAGGCGGCGCGGACACGGTGGAACGCCTCCGTGGAGCCGCCGCGGTCGGGGTGCGTCTGCCGCGCGAGGCGCCGGAACGCCCGGCGGACGTCCTCCGGACCGGCGTCGTAGGACAGCGAGAGGACGCGGAACGGATCGGGCGGGCCGGCCACCGGGCGATGCAGTCGAGGGGGCGGGGCGCACCCGGCACCGGACGGCGGAGTTCCGCCCGCCTCGGGGCCGAGGCGGGCCTACTCGTCGAGCGGCGTCCGGAGCATCCCCGCGACCGACTGGCGGTCGTCGCCGTCGAACCCGTCGAGGCCGAACGCCACGGGGTCGGCGGGGTCGCGCCGGCGGAAGCTGCCGAACAGGCGGTCCCACCACGAGAACAGCGCGCTGTAGTTCGAGTCGGTCTCGGGCTGCCACCGCGAGTGGTGGACCTTGTGGATCGCGGGCGTCACGATCAGCGTGCTGAGCGCGGCCTCGACGCGCGCCGGCAGCCCCACGTTGGCGTGGTGGAGCTGGACGACGGCGAACATCAGCGTCTCGTAGAGCACGACCTCCCACGCCGTCGCCCCCAAGAGGACGATCACGGGGACGCGGAGCAGCGACGACAGCACGATCTCGCCCGTGTGGAAGCGGCTGGCCGTCGTCACGTCCATGTGGGCGTCCGAGTGGTGGACCCGGTGGAACCGCCACAGGAACGGGACGACGTGGTTGAGGCGGTGCCAGGCGTAGGTCCAGGCGTCGAGCAGGAGGACGGCGCCGAGCGCGTGGGCCCACGCCGGCAGCTCCACCTGCCAGAGGACGCCGACCCCGCGGGCCTGCGACCACGCGGCGGCGAGGACCCACAGCCCGGCGAACAGCCCGGCCACGAGCCCCGCGTTCAGCCCGCCCAGCACGAGGTTGCGGAGGGCGTGCCGGCCGCGCTGCCGCCGGCCCGCGAAGTGCTCCACGAACGGGTGGACGCCCTCGGCCGCGAGGAGCAGCGCCAGCACGGCGAGCGCCGCGCCGGCCTGCGTCCGGTGCAGGAGGTCGAGGGCCGGCTCCACCGCTACGCCGTCTCGGCCCCGGCCCGCGCGAGCGCGTCGAACCCGCCGATGTTGACGGCCCCGTTGTGGCCCATCCGGCGGAGGATCTGGGCGGCCTGCCCGGAGCGGTTGCCCGAGCGGCAGTAGAGGTAGACCGGGCCGTCCTCGGGGAGGTCCATCGCGGCGATCCGGTCGGGGAAGTCGCCCGACATGACGTCGACGTTCGCGGCGCCGGCGAGGTGGCCGGAGGCGAACTCCTGGGGCGTGCGGACGTCGATGACGGGCGCGTCGGCGTCGCGCTGGGCGACGAAGTCGGCGGGCGACATGGACGAACCGTCGGGGGTCGGGTTGAGCAGGCGGGAGAGGAAGGACATGGGTCAGCGGAGAGCGAGTTGGAGTCGGAGGCGGAGGTCGCCGTGGGCGGGGTCGTCGTGGGGGAAGCCGTAGTCGGCCTGGGCACGGACGTGGGGGGCGGGCTCGAGGTCGAGCCCCGCGGCCCACCGCACGCGCTCCGGGCGGGGTCCCGCGTCGGGCGGGTCGGAGTCGAGCACGTCGAGGCGGCCGACGACGCGGAGGCGCGGGAGCGTCTCGACGGAGGCGGTCACGGCGCCGCCCCACGGGCGGCGGTCGGCCTCGGTTCCGTCGAGCCGGGCGGCCAGCGCCTCGGCGAGGACGTAGAGCCGCGGCGTCGTGAGCTCGGCGTCGGCGCCGACGACGGACCGGGTGCCCGCGAACGCGTCGTCGAGCGTGGGGATCGGGG
>CAXRFJ010000124.1:0-2503 GCA_964229475.1 Rubrivirga sp. | reverse complement strand
CGCTCGACGTCGTCTGCGGCTTCGCCGAGATCGCCGAGCGGAACGGCTACGTCCGGCCCGAGGTCGACGGCTCGGCCGTGCTCGACATCGAGGAGGGGCGGCACCCGGTCGTCGAGCGGATGCTGCCGGCGGGCGAGGCGTTCATCCCGAACTCGGTCCGCCTCGCGGCGCCCGTGGGCGACGAGGCCGAGGCCGCGACCGAGGCGGGCCAGGTCCTGCTCATCACCGGGCCCAACATGGCCGGCAAGAGCGTCGTGCTCCGGCAGACGGCGCTCATCGTGCTCCTCGCCCAGGTCGGCGCGTTCGTCCCGGCCCGGCGCGCGCGCGTCGGCGTCGTCGACGCCCTGTTCACGCGCGTCGGGGCCAGCGACAACCTCGCCGCCGGCGAGTCGACGTTCCTCGTCGAGATGAATGAGACGGCGAACATCCTCAACAACGCGACGGCGCGGTCGCTCATCCTGCTCGACGAGGTCGGGCGGGGGACGAGCACGTTCGACGGGCTCTCGCTGGCGTGGGCCATCGTGGAGCACCTCCACGAGACGCCGGAGCGCGCGGCGCGGACGCTCTTCGCGACGCACTACCACGAGCTCGACGCGCTCTCGGAGCGGCTGCCCCGCGTCACGAGCTACTCCGTCCGCGTGCGCGAGCACGAGGGGAAGGTCGTCTTCCTGCGCACCCTCGTGCCCGGCGGGGCCGACCACAGCTACGGCATCGAGGTCGCCCGGATGGCCGGCCTGCCGGCCTCGGTGGTCGCGCGGGCCAAGTCGGTGCTGCGCCACCTCGAGGCCCACGACGTGGCCGCCGAGGTCGGCGTCGAGGGCGCCGAGGTCGGGGCGTCCGGCGACGGGCTGCCGGCGACGGCCCGCCCGAGCGTGGCCGCGCTCCCCGCCGCCGAGGCGGCTCCGGTGGCCCTCGCGGCGCCGGACCCGATCGCGGCCGCCGTCCTGGACCGCCTCCTGGGGCTCGAGCCCGACCGGATGACGCCCATCGAGGCGCTCATGGCGCTGGCGGACCTCAAGCGGTCGGCGGAGGGGCAGGGCTGAGGCGGCCGCGGCCCTCGTGGGGACGTCGGTGAATTCCGGGCGCGCCGGGAGCCCCCCAGGAACCCGCCCGTAGACGCTCCCCGCCGGTCCTCCGGGACGGCAGCCGGCCGGCCGCTCATCGCTCGCGGCCGCCGGATCCTCACCCCATCACCCAACAACGCACAGTTATGCGCGCATTCATTCTTGCCCTCGCCCTCACCTTCACGGTCGGCCTCTCCGCCTGCCAGTCCGAGCAGGCCGACGCCGTCGAGGACCAGGGCGAGGCCATCGACGAGGCCTACGAGGACGCCGGCATGGACGAGACCGGCGACGCCATCGAGGAGCAGTACGACGAGGCCGCCGATCAGATCGACGAGGCCATCGAGGACGGCGCCCCGGCCGGCGACCAGGAGGACGTCATCGGTGACGGCGAGATCATCGACGAGGAGGGCGAGCCGGAGGGTGGCATGTAAGCCCCCCGGCGCTCCGCCACTGGGCGCTCTCCGGTCTCCGGGGGGCGCCCTTTTTTGTGACGGGGCCGCGGGCGGCACACGGCCTGGTCTCGCGGCGTACGCCTCCCATGAGCCGAGCCTTCGTCAAGGAGGGGGCCCCCGAGGTCCCCGTCGTGATCCCGCCCCGCCCGCCGCTGCCCGCCGGGGTCCCCAACTACGTCACGCCGGCGGGGCTGGCGGCCCTCCGCGCCGAGAAGGCCGACCTCGAGCGTCGGCGGGGGGCGATCGACGCGGAGGACCCGGACGCGTCCCGCGAGCGCGAGCTCCTGACCGGGCAACTCCGCCAGCTCGTCGAGCGGATCGCCCGGAGCCGGGTGGTCGACCCCGCGGCGCTGGACCGGGCCGACGTCCGGTTCGGGGCGACGGTCACGGTCCGCGACCCCGAGGGGGCCGAGCGGACCGTCCGGATCGTCGGCGTCGACGAGGCGGCGACGGCCGACGACGCGGTCGCCTTCACGTCGCCCTACGCCCGCGCGCTGACGGGCGCGGCGGTGGGAGACACGGTCACGCTGAAGACGCCGGCCGGCGCGGTCCCGCTGACCCGGGGCGCCGTACGCTACGGCGCCTGGCCGCAGGAGCGGCCGGCGACCAGGGGCGCCGGCCGCTCGCCGGGTCGCGCTGGGGTCCGGGTCAGTGGGGGTTGAGCGCGGTCCCGGGCGTCTCGTCGCCCGGCGTGTCGTTCACGTCGTCGGCCACCTCGGCGTCGCTCGGGTCGGCGTCGTCGCTGAGGTCGGGCGCGGCGTTGACCGTGCGGAGCTCGGGGTCGCCGGGCGTGGAGCCGGTGTCGGTGGAGATGCCTTCGATCTCGTCGGGGCGGGGGTCGTCGGAAGCCATGTCGGGAAGGGGAGGGGAAAGAAGGAGGTCAGGCGCCGAGCGCGGCGGAGGGGGTGAGCGCCGTAAGGGGCCCGACGAGGACGGCCTCGGTCTGCGCGAGCGTGGCGCTAGATCGGAAGAGCACACGGCTGAACT
>CAXRFJ010000123.1:0-2696 GCA_964229475.1 Rubrivirga sp. | reverse complement strand
CCGCCTCGGCCCTCACGCCTCGCCCCGCCAGCGGTACAGGACGACCCGGCTCTCGGGCGTCTGGAGCACGCCCGGCGGGCGGGCCATCAGGACCGCGAGGTCGACGGCCCCGTCGGGCCCGGCCCGGACGGCGAGGTCGGTCGCCACGTCGATCTCGAACCCGCGCGTCGGGCTCACGAGCACGCGCTCGATCTGGCCGTCGCGGTCGAACACGTCGACGCGGACGTGGTCCGAGCGGAGGTTGAGCACGAACAGGCGGCCGTCGAGGGCGGCGGCGCTCGACGACAGGAGCGGCGGCTCGTCGACCTCGCCGCGGACGAACTGGGCGGAGCGGACGAGCTGGGGCGAGTCGAAGCCCCGGAGCGCGAGCGTGTCGGCCGGCCCGAGGCGGGCGCCCTCGGCCTCGAGGACGTCGACGACGGGGCGGTAGCCGGAGAGCGCGGCGACGCGGCCGTCCCAGAGACGGAGGAAGCCGAGCATCCGCCACGCCGGCCCGGCCAGCGGCCGGCGGGCGACCTCGGCCCCGTCGCGCCCGAGGCGGACGACCGCGGGCGCGAGCGTGTCGGGGCCGCCGCCGACGCGGGCCGCCAGCAGGCCGGGCGCGGCGAGCGCGTTCGTGGTGCCCTCGGGCACCGGCGCCTCCCGCACGACGCCCGCGCCGGGCACCACCCACAGGAGCGCCCCCCGCCCCCGCGCGAGCACCACGACCGTGTCGCCGAGCGCGCCGGCGGCGTAGGGGAAGCTCCGCTCCGGGAGCGCCGTCCGGCCGAGGTACGCCCCCGCCTCGGAGAACCGGTGGACGCCGCCGGCCTGCGTCTCGACGACGGCGAGCGCGCCCCCGGCCCACACCAGCGACGTCGGGACCGGCATGGCCTCCGCCGCCGGCGGGCGGGCCGTCCAGACCTCGGCGAGCGTGTCGACGGGGACGGCCGCGGCGAGCGCCGCCGACGCCGAGTCGGCGGCGGGGACCGCGCGGGAGTTCTCCTTCTGGCTCGACGGGAGGCAGCCGGCGAGGAGCACGGCGCCCGCGACGGCCAGCGCGAGGCGGGTCATCGCACCTCGGCGAGCCGGAGCGGGACGTCGAGCGCGCGGCCCCGGCGGACGACGCCGAGGCGGATCGTGTCGCCGGCGCGGCGGTCGACGAGCTGGTCGCGGACGTCCTCGTTCGACGCCACGGCCTCGCCGTCGATCGACACGATGACGTCGCGCGGGAGGAGGCCGGCCGTCTCCGCCGGGCTGTCCGACTCGATCGAGGTGACCACCAGGCCCTCGGCCTCGCTCAGCCCGAGCTGCTGCGCCAGCCGGTCGCTCACCGGGCGGATGCTCAGGCCCGTGTAGAACGAGCGGTCGACGGAGCCCGTCTCGCGGAGCTCGGCGACGACCTGGCGGACGCGCCACGCCGGCACCGAGAACCCGATCCCGTCCGAGCCGCCCGTCTGCGAGTAGATCACCGTGTTGACCCCGATCACGCGGCCGAGCGCGTTGACGAGCGGGCCGCCCGAGTTGCCCCGGTTGATGGCCGCGTCGGTCTGGATCATGTCGCGGAAGATGCGGCCCTGCTGGGCCGGGAAGTCGCGCCCGACGGCGCTCACGACGCCCACCGTGACCGTCGGCTCGGCGGCCTCGAACAGCCCGAACGGGTTGCCCAGCGCGATGGCCCACTCGCCCACGACGGCGTCCTCGTCCTCCTCGAAGGCGAGGTACGGGAGCCGCTCGGAGGGCTCGACCTTGAGGAGCGCGATGTCGGTCTCGGGGTCGGTCCCGACCAGTTCCGCCGGCATCTGCGTCCCGTCGGGGAAGGCGATCGTGATCTCGGTGGCCTCGACCGCGATGCCGCCGTTCGAGACCACGTGGTCGTTGGTCACGATGTAGCCGTCGGGCGAGATGATGAACCCGGAGCCGAGGCCCTGGATGCGCTGCTGGATCGTCCGCCCCGGGAGCCGCTGGCCGTAGAACCACTCGAGCATCGGGTTGGCCCGCTGGACCACGTTCCGCACGGCGATCACGTTGACCGACACGACGGCCGGGCTGGCGGCCTCGACGGCCCGCGTGATGGCGGTCCGCCGGCTCGTGCCGATCTGGCCGTCGAGCCGCTCGAGCGCGCCCGGGCCGGCGCCGGGGGCCTCGACCGTGAGCGGGCCGTCGGTGGACTGCTGGGAGTAGGCTTCCTGCTGGCACCCGGCGAGGGCGAGCGCGAGGACGAGGGCGTAGCGCATGGGGGAATCCAGGGGAGGTCGGACGTACGGGAGGGGCCCCGGTCGGTTTCTGCTTCGCAACGTCTCGACGGGGCGCGGGCGTACGCGGGCCCGTCCCGTGCCGGCCCGGCCCGCCGCAGCCGGGCCGCGGCGGTACCATGCGCGTCCCCTCTGCCGCCGCCCGTGCCCGCCCTCTCCCACCGCCTCGCCCGCCTCGCGCTCGCCGGCATGGCGGGGTGGCTGGCCCTCCTGTTCCTCCCCCTCGCGACGGATCCGGGGCCGGCCGAGGAGGTGGGCCACCTCCTGCTGATGGCGCCGCTCGTGCTCGTGCCGCTGTACCTCGTCGCGAGCGTCCCGGCGTCGTTCGGGCCGGCGCCGCGGGCGCTGGACGTGGCGTCGTGGCTCCTGCTGCCGGGCGCGCTCGGCGCCGCGGGGTAGCTCCTCGTCCCGCCGGGCGCGCTCGCCGGGCTCCTCGCCGAGCCGTGGCTGCTGGCGGCCGGC
>CAXRFJ010000122.1:0-4682 GCA_964229475.1 Rubrivirga sp. | reverse complement strand
CTCAGTTCGTGGATGAACATGGGTCGGGAGGGGGGACGGCCAAGCTAACGGGCGGGGGGCGCGATCCGCTCCCGATGGCGAACCAGTTCTCGGGGCCGTCGGCGCGCCGAGCGGACGTGGGCCCGTCGACTCCCTCCACCTCGACGCCGAGGCGGAGGGCCCCCGACGGCGGGCCGGGCCCCGGAGGCCGACCGGAACTTTTCCCCGCCCGCCCGACCTATCCCATCCCCCATCCCCCATCCCCCATCCCCCCTCCCCCATCCCCCATCCCCCATGACCCTCGACGTGTTCGCCGACATCGCCTGCCCGTGGTGCTACATCGGGGAGGCCCACCTCGCCGAGGCGCTCCGCCAGCGGCCCGGGCTCGGCGTCGAGCGCCGCTGGCGGCCGTTCCAGCTCCACCCGGACCTCCCGCCCGAGGGCCAGCCGCGCGAGTTCTTCCACGCGACGTTCGGCGGGCCGGAGCGGACGGAGGCCGCGTTCGCCCACACCGCGCGGGCCGGCGAGGCGGCCGGGCTCCGATTCGACTTCGCACGGCTGGCCGGGGCGCCGAACACGCTCGACGCCCACCGCCTCGTGCTCCTCGCCGGCGAGTACGGCCGGACGTGGGAGACCGTCGAGGCCCTGTTCGAGGGCTACTTCGCCGACGGCCGCGACCTCAACGACGCCGAGGACGTCGTCGCCCTCGCCGAGCAGGCCGGCGTCCCGGGCGCCGACGCCCGCGCGCTCCTCGGCGACGACCGCTACGCCGACGACGTCCGCCGGAGCCAGACGGTCGCGCAGCGGGCGGGGATCGGGGGCGTCCCGCTGTACCTGTTCGGCGAGCAGTTCGCGCTGTCGGGGGCCCAGCCCGTCGAGGCGTTCGTCCAGGCGCTCGACCGGGCCGCCGCCGCGGGGATGTCGGACACGTCCGACGCCTGACGGGCCGCGCGAACCGCGCGCGGGGCGGGCCGTAGCTACCCCACCCCCGAACCGATCGCGCCGCATGCAGACCGACACGACCGCCGTCGCCGCCGACACGACCGCCCAGAGCGTGGGCGCCGCCGCCAGCGGCGCGCTCGAGACGCTCCGCGAGTGGCTGGACGGGTTCTTCGAGCTCCTCCCGAACCTCGTCCTCGCCGTCCTCATCGTGATCGCGGCCGCGTTCGTGGCCCGCGTGGTGCGGCAGGTCGTCGCGAGCGTGCTCCACCGCGCGGCCGACCGGGCGCCCCAGACGAAGAACGTCGTCGAGCTCCTGGCCACGATCGTCTACGTCGGCGTGCTCGCGGCGGGGACGTTCATCGCCCTGAGCGTGCTCAAGCTCGACGGCGTCGTGACGACGCTCCTCGCCGGCGCCGGCGTCGTGGGCCTGGCCCTCGGCTTCGCCTTCCAGGACATCGCCTCGAACTTTATCGCGGGCATCCTGATGGCGATCCGGAACCCGTTCCTCGTGGGCGAGATCATCGAGACGAACGGGTTCACGGGGACCGTCCGCGAGATCTCGCTCCGGTCGACGGTCCTCGACACGTTCCAGGGCCAGAAGGTCATCCTCCCCAACGCGAAGGTCTTCGGCGACCCGATCGTGAACTACTCGGCGCGCGGCGAGCGGCGCGTCGACCTCGCCTGCGGGGTCGGCTACGGCGACGACCTCGGGCACGCCCAGCGGGTGGCCGTCGCGGCCATCGAGGGGCTCGCCGCGCGGAAGGACGGCAAGCCCGTCCAGCTCTACTACACCGAGTTCGGCGACTCGTCGATCAACTTCGTCGTCCGCTTCTGGGTCGACTTTATGCGCCAGACGGACTTTCTGGAGGCCCAGAGCGAAGCCATCAAGGCCGTCAAGGCCGCGTTCGACCAGGGCGGCGTGACGATCCCGTTCCCGATCCGGACGCTCGACTTCGACCCCAACGGCGGCGTCGACCTCCGGGCCGTGCTCAAGAGCGGCGGCGCGCTCTCGGCGGACGAAGGCGAGGCGTGAGGCGGAGCGCGTAAGAGTCGAGGCCGCTCACGCGAGGGCCTCCCTGCGCGGTCGGTCCGTGCGCACGCGCCCGCGGGCGGGGCTCAGGGGGGCCTGGCCCGCTCGGCCTCGGGGCCGAGGCGGGCGGGGTCCGAGCGCGGCGTGCGCCGGGACGCCTCTCGCCTCGTCCCTCCCGCCTCAGTTCCAGGGCAGCTCGACGACGACGTCCTCGTGGAGCGCCGCGCGGACGTAGCCGAGGAGGGCGTGGCGGCCCGGCCCGAAGCGGTAGATCCGCTCGACGTCGGTCTTCATGCGGACGCGGCAGACCGGCAGGCCCGGGATGACGACGACGCCGTCGACGAGGGCACGGCCCGACTCGTCCTCGGTCGTCGTGATGCGCACGAACTCGTTGGTCGGGTCCGAGAACCCGAGCCCGTCGTAGTCGGGCGGCAGCGGGGCGTTCGAGAGGGCCATGTCGAAGAGTGGGGGAGCCTTCCCCCCTATCGGCCCATTCGCGGGCGGCGTTAAATGGGCGGAACGGAAACCTACGGTCACCCGGCAGACCGCCAATCGGGGGATGGCACGAGATGCGGAGATCTCCTAGGCCTCGGGGACGAACCGGGCGCGGAGCCAGCCGTCGGCGACGCGGGCCTCGGCGAGCCGGTAGTAGGCCAGGAACGCGGGCAGCGTCACGTTCCGCCGCTGGTTGGCGATCTGGACCACGAGGTCGTCGCCGAACTGCTCGGCCTCGACGTCGCCGGGGTCGGCGCCGGGCACGCGGAGCGCGACGGTGTAGACGTCGCCCTCGTTCTCGACCTTGTATGACGGCTCGGCGTGGTAGACGGCCGCCGGGTCGCGCCCCGCGTACATCCCCTCCGCGATCTGGGCCAGCAGCTCGAGCCCGAACACCTCGCGCCCGAGGTGCGGCACGGTGAGCACCGGCAGCGGGTGGAACGAGCGGTGGATCTCGTCGAGGTAGCCGGCCTGGGCCTCGACGTACTTCTCCATCACCCCGCCCGCCTCGCTCTGGGGGAACACGCGGTTGACGATGGCCGCGTCGACGCCGTAGCCGTAGAGCTGGAGGTAGGTGTAGGCCCGCTTGGCCTCCTGGATCACCATCCGCTCCGGGTTCATCACGAGCCGGGCGCTCGTGACCTCGGGGTCCTGGAGGATCTCCTGCACGTCGCCCAGCTTGCCGAAGAGCCGGTCGAGCTCGTCGTAGCCCTTGTCGAGCGGGACGCCCGTCGTCTTGCGGACGGCGAAGCCGACGGTCTTGATGGCGGTCTTCTGGAGCGGGAACGCCTTCTGGAGCCACCACTGCGTGACCTGCGGGAGCGTCAGGAGCGTGAGCGTCTCGCCGGTCGGCGCGGCGTCGAGCACGATCACGTCGTAGTCGCCGGAGCGGACGAACTCGTCGAGCCACAGGAGCGCGCTGCCCTCGCCCATCCCGGGCAGCGCGGCCAGCTCCTCGGCCGCGATCGCGTCGGCGCCCTGGAAGCGGAGGACGGCGCGGACCAGCTCGCGCATGTTGCCCCAGTACTTCCGCATGGAGTAGTACAGGTCGACCTCCATGGCGTCGAGCTTCGGCGCGAGGGCCTGGGGCTCGGGGCCGAGCGGGCGGTCGACGGCGTCGGCGAGCGAGTGGGCGGGGTCGGTGGAGAGGACAAGCGTGCGCTGGCCGCGGTTCGCGCAGGCGAGGGCCGTGGCCGCGGCGCACGTCGTCTTCCCGACGCCGCCCTTGCCGGTGAACAGGAGGACGCGAGGCATGGGGGCAGGGGGAGGCGGAGCGGGTGAAGGACGGGGCCCCGCCCCCCGTTCCGCTCGGCCGACACTTCACCTCGCCCGCCTCGACGCCGAGGCGGACCGGGTCTCGGCTACAGGCGACTGGCGATGCGGCGGGCCAGGACCTCGAGGCCATCGGCCGTGCACACGCCCGCCCGGTTCGCGAGGGCCCGGGACTCCATCTTCGCCACGGTCACCCCAGACGAGAACGTGAGGGTGTGAGTGAGGATGCCCATCGCGCCGCCCATGTCCATCACGTACCGGACGCCGCCGTCGCCGAGGTCCGGAAGCTCGCGGAACGCGGCCTCCCCTTCCGAGACCGGGGCGGCCTCGGGCGCGTCGGCGTCCTGCATGCCGAGCACCGTGGCCAGGCTCCCCATCACCTCGTTCCCGATCCCCTCCGTCGACTGGCCGGACGCGGCGGTGCCCGCGAGGCGGTCCACCTCGACCGTCCCCCGGGCCGCCTCCACGCTCTCCAGCACCTTGATGGTCACGGAGAGCTGACTCGCCGTGTCCTCCCGCTCAGCGGTCAACGCGCAGGCGACATCCGACAGGCGGGACGCCCCGAGGGTCGCCGTCGGGACGCCGCAGGTCTCGCGGACCTCCTCGACGCTCAGAAGGCTCGCGCAGTCGGGGAGGTCCTGCGCGCTGGGCGCAGCGGCGACGGCCATCGCCGCACAGAGGAGAAAACGGCGCATGGGCTCAGGGGTGAAGTGTGCCCTGAGTACCGGAGATAGGCACCCGCACCGTCACGGATGCCCGATCCCAGCCGGCCCGCCTCGACGCCGAGGCGGGCGGAACCGGATCATCCGTCGCCGTCGCGCTGGCGGGCCTCCTCGATGATCTCCTCGGCCGTCATCCCCCCGCGGTTGTTCCGGTTGCGGACGGTCGGGTCGGAGGCCGGGGGCGCGTCGCGCGGGATCACGACGGGCTCGCCGGACTGGCCGCCGCGGGGGGCGGGGGCCGG
>CAXRFJ010000121.1:0-2385 GCA_964229475.1 Rubrivirga sp. | reverse complement strand
CGTGACCGCGCGGGTGTTCTGCGCCGTGATCGCGGTCAGGACCGACATCCCGAACACGCCGTGGGCCTCGAACGCCTTGAGGTCGGCCTGGACGCCGGCGCCGCCGCCCGAGTCGGAGCCGGCGATCGTGAGGGCGGTGGGAATGCGGGGGGGCGAGGTCACGAGGGGTCGAGTCTGCGGGTGGGCGCGGGCACGGAGCACTCGTACCCACGCGAACTTGTTCACGCGCTCACTCCGAGACGGCGTCGAGGAACTGGCGGACGGTCGTGTCGGCGTCCCAGGCAAACAGGAGCGCCGCGAGCGCGGCGGCCCCGTGCGCCCCGACGAGGCGGGCGATCCGGGCGCGCGGCGGCGTCATCCCGCCGAGGGCGAGGACGGGCAGCCCCGCGCGCTCGGCGGCCAGCCGGAGCGGGTCGATCCCGGCCGGCACCGCGTCCGGGTGCGTCCGCGTGGCGAAGACGGGCGAGAACGTGGCGTAGTGGGCCCCCGCCTTCCGGGCCGCGAGCGCCGCGCTGGCCGAGTGGGCCGACACGCCGACCGGCCCCGCCAGCCCGGCCCCGACCGCCTCCTCCACGCTCGCCCCGCGGCGGCCGACGTGGAGCCCGGCGCCGAGCGCCTGGGCGACGTCGAGCCGGCCGTGGACCGACACGAGCACGTCCGGTCGCGCGGCCCGCACCGCCTCGGCGAGCCGGTGGGCGGCCTCGGCGAACGCGTCGGCGCCGGCCTCGTGGTCGCGAAGCGAGACCCACGGCACGCCGGCCTCGACCAACTCGATAGCGCGGCGTCGGATCTCCTCGGCGGAGAGCTCGACCCGCCCCGTGGCGAATCCGTCCGCGATCAGCAGAAGCCGAGGGACGACACGCCCCATGCCCCAGGCCTCTTCCCCCATGCCCGCTACTCGTCCACCTCGACGCGGCCGGCGTCGGGCGTCGAGGCCTGGGCGTAGAGACGGCGGGGGATCCGCCCGGCGCCGCGCGCGAGACGGCCGGCGGTCACGGCGTGGCGGATCGCGGCGGCCATCCGCGCCGGGTGCTGCGCGCCCGAGACGGCCGTGTTGAGGAGGACGCCGTCGTAGCCGAGCTCCATCGCCCGCGCGGCGTCCGAGGCGGTCCCGATCCCGGCGTCGACCACGAGCGGGACGTCGGGCAGGAGCTCCCGGATGATCCGGAGCGCGTACGGGTTGACGAGCCCCATCCCGCTCCCGATGGGCGCTGCGAGCGGCATCACGGCGGCGCACCCGAGGTCGGCCAGCTTCCGGGCCGTGATCGGGTCGTCGCCACAGTAGGCGAACACCTGGAACCCGTCGGCGACGAGCTCCGAGGCGGCCTTGAGGAGCTGGACCGCGTCGGGGTAGAGCGTCTCGTCGTCGCCGATGACCTCGAGCTTGACCCAGTCGGTCTCGAGCGCCTCGCGCGCGAGCTGCGCCGTGAAGACGGCCTCGCGGGCCGTGTAGCACCCGGCCGTGTTCGGGAGGAGCCGGAGGCCGCGCTGGCGGAGCGCCCCGAGGAGCGTCTCCCCGTCCGCGCTCGCGTCGAGGTCGACGCGGCGGACGGACACCGTGACGACCTCCGCACCGGAGGCGTCGACGGAGTCGAGGAGCGACTGGAGGCTCGGGTACCGGCTCGTGCCGAGGAGCACGCGGCTCGCCAGCTCGGCGCCGCCGACGGTCCACGCGTCGGCCGGGGCGGCGACGGAGGGAGGGTCCAGGTGCATGCTCATCCTCCCTGGGAGGCCGTGATGATCTCGACGCGGTCGCCCTCGGCGACGGTCGTCTCGGCCCACCGCGAGCGCGGCACGACGCGGTCGCCGACGGCGACGGCGACGCCGGGCTGGCCGGGGTCGCGGCCGAGGTGGGTCAGGAGGGCGTCGAGAGCGAGCGGCGCGGGCACGTCGCGCGGCTCGCCGTTGATCTGGAGGGTCGGCACCAGGGGTCGGGCGTGGCGGGTCAGAAGCGGCGCGGCGAGAACGGGGCGAGGACGGGCGCTGTTTCGGCGCGGCCGTCGAGGCGGCGGTCGACCTCGGCGGCCACCTCCTCGGCCGTGACCGGCGCCAGCAGCACGCCGTGCCGGTAGTGGCCGGTCGCGTAGACGACGCCGGGGTGGGCGCTCTGCCCGAGCAGCGGCGCGTGGTCGCGCGATGCCGGCCGCTGCGCCGCCCACGTCTCGACGAGCGCCAGCTCCTCCACGCCGGGCACGATCTCGACGGCGCCCTCCAGCAGCCGGTAGACCCCGCCCGCCGTCACCCGGTCGTCGGTCACGCCGTCCTCGGCCGTCGCGCCGACGACGAGCCGACCGTCGGCCTTCGGGACGAGGTAGGCGTCGGGGCCGCGGACGACGTGCCGGAGGTCGAGCCCGCGCCCGGGATCGAGCTGGAGCGCGAGCGCCT
>CAXRFJ010000120.1:0-4570 GCA_964229475.1 Rubrivirga sp. | reverse complement strand
ACGCTGGGCCGCGCCGTGGGACGCCTTCTCGCCCGGGTGCCAGCCGATGGCCGTCGGGTAGAACAGGACGTCGGCGCCCTGGAGCGCGGTGGCCCGGGCCGCCTCGGGGTACCACTGGTCCCAGCAGACGAGCACGCCGAGGTCGCCGCGCGTCGTCCGCCACGACTTGAAGCCGAGGTCGCCAGGGGCGAAGTAGTACTTCTCGTAGTAGAGCGGGTCGTCCGGGATGTGCATCTTCCGGTACTTGCCCGCATACCCGTGCGGCCCGTCGATCACGGCGGCCGTGTTGTGGTACAGCCCGCGCGCCCGCTTCTCGAAGAGCGACGCCACGATCACCACGTCGAGCTCCGCCGCGAGCGGCTCCAGGGCCTCCGTCGTCGGGCCCGGGATCGGCTCGGCCCAGCCGAACGGCTCCGTGCTCTCGGTCTTGCAGAAGTACGGCGAGAGGAACAGCTCGGGCAGGCAGACGACCTGCGCGCCGGCGGCGGCGCACTCGCGGACCAGCTCCGTCGCACGGGCGAGGTTGGCGTCGCGGTCGGTCGACATCGCCATCTGGACGAGGCCGAGGGAAACGGTGTCGGGCATCAGGTCGGAGTTCAGAGTTCGGAGTTCGGAGTTCAGAGTTCAGAGTTCGGCTCGGAGCGACGACCGACTCCGAACTCTGAACTCAGGACGGATCGAGGTACGTCGTCTGCGGGAAGAAGGCGCGGTAGTCGGCGAGGATGGCCTGGGCCTCCTTCGGGCGGACGACGCCGGCGCGCGACTTCTCGCGGAGGAGCGTCTGGACGCGCGCCTGGAGGTCGGAGGGGAAGTACTGGACGCGGGCGAGCATCTCCTCGACGGTCGTCCCGCGGATGGTCTCCTCGACGTAGTAGCCCGAGGGCTCGTCCTCGTCGAGGTACACGTGGGCCTCGCTGACGCCGCCGAACAGGTTGTGCGCGTCGCCGAGGATGTCCTGGTACGCCCCGACGAGGAAGACGCCGAGGCGGTAGGGCTCGGCCGGCGGGCCCGTCGGGAGGTCGTGGACCTCGAGCGCGCGGCGCTCGCCCTCGGGCGACACGAACTTGGCGATCTCGCCGTCCGAGTCGCACGTGATGTCGACGAGCCGGGCGCGGCGCGTGGGCTCGCGGTCGAGCCCGGCGATCGGCATGATGGGGAAGCGCTGGCCGAGGGCCCAGTGGTCCATGAGCGACTGGAACACGGAGAAGTCGCAGAGGAGCTGGTCGGCGAGCGCGTCGCCGAGGGCCTCGAGCTCGGGCGGCGCCCACTCGGGCCCGGCCGCCTCGACGCGCTCGTGGATGATCCGGCAGACGGCCCAGTAGAGCCGCTCGGCGAGCGCGGCGGCGTCGAGGTCGAGGTAGCCGTACTGGAAGAGGGCGTGAGCCTTCTCGCGCGACTCGTTGGCGTCGTGGAGGACCTCCAGGAGCTCGCCCAGCCCGCGCGCCGTCGCGGCCGTCTCGCGGAGGGCGTCGAGCTCGCCCGCGACCGGGTGGGCGCCCTTGGGGAGCTCGAAGTCGTCCGGCACGTCGGGCTTCCGCGTCGCGCCGAGGACGTCGACCACGAGGACCGAGTGGTGCGCGGTCACGGCCCGGCCGTTCTCGGTCATGAGGCGGGGCTCGGGCACGTCCTCGGCCTCGCAGACCTCCTTGGCCGCGTAGACGACGGCGTTGGCGTACTCCTGGACCGAGTAGTCGACGCCGCCCGCGCCAGCGCCCAGCGGGAGCGCGTCGTAGTTGACGCCGAGCCCGCCGCCGACGTCGAGGTACTCGGGGCTCAGGCCGCGCCGGACGAGCCCGGCGTAGACGCGGGCGATCTCGCGGACCGCGTGCTTTAGCGCCGCGACGTCGCCGATCTGGCTGCCGAGGTGGAAGTGGAGGAGCCGGAGCGCCTCCGGCCGGCCCTCCTCGACGAGCCGGTTCGCGATGGCCACCAGCTCGGGCAGGCTCACGCCGAACTTCGACAGGCTCCCGCCCGACTTCGTCCACGGCCCCGGCGCCACGGCCGCCAGCTTGACGCGGACGCCGAACGCCGGCGGCTGGCCCATCTCGTCCGAGAGCCGGAGGATCTGCTCGAGCTCCGACGCCTTCTCGACGATCGGCAGCACCTTCCGGCCGAGCCGCTGGAAGGTCAGGATGAGCCGGAGCATCGCCTCGTCCTTGTAGCCGTTGACGAGGCACAGCATGTCGTCCGACTCGAGCCGCGGGAGCGTGGCGACGAGCTCGGCCTTCGAGCCGCACTCGATGCCGCACCCGAACGGCCGGCCCGCCTCGACGATCTCGTCGACCACCTCGCGGAGCTGGTTGACCTTGACGGGGTAGACCGACGTGTAGCCGCCGCCGTACTCGGCGTCCTCGGCGGCCTGGCGGAAGGCGGCGTTGAGCGCCTGGACGCGCGCGGCGAGGATGTCCTGGAACCGGATGACGGCCGGCAGGCTCAGCCCGCCCGCGACGACCTCGTCGACGACGGCCGCCAGGTCGATGTGCGCGTCCCGCGCGGCGTCGGGCCGGGCGCAGACGTGGCCGTCGTCGGAGACGCCGAAGAAGCCCTCGCCCCAGGCCGGCATGTGGTAGAGCGCCTCGGCGTCGGCCGGCGTCCAGGCGTCGGGGGCCTCGGGGTCGAGGGCGTCCGAGAGGGGGGAGGGGGCGAGGTCGGGCACTGCGGGTGGGGGACGGCGTGCGAGGGGGGCCGACGAACGGGAGGCGCGGAAGGTCCCGCCGCCGCGCCCCCGCGACCCCCAAGTCTGCGGGAATCCCACGGCCTCCGCGGCCGCGGGCCGGAACGAGACCGGGCCCCGGCAAGTCCCTCGCGAGACTCCACCCCCGCCTCATGAGCCGCCCGATCTCGGACTTCGTCCGCCACCACTACCGCCACTTCAACGCCGCCGCGCTCGTCGACGCCGCCGAGGGCTACCGCGCCCACGTCGACGGCGGCGGCAAGATGCTCGTCGCCCTCGCCGGAGCCATGAGCACGGCCGAGCTCGGCCTCTCGCTCGCCGAGATGATCCGCCGGGGCCACGTCGACATCATCTCGTGCACGGGGGCCAACCTCGAGGAGGACCTGTTCAACCTCGTCGCCCATGACCACTACGAGCGGATCCCGAACTGGCGCGACCTCACGCCGGCCGACGAGCAGGCGCTCCTGGAGCGCGGCATGAACCGCGTGACCGACACGTGCATCCCCGAGGAGGAGGCGTTCCGCCGGCTCGAGGGCGCGCTCCTCGACGAGTGGCGCCGCATGGAGGCCGACGGCGAGCGCCTGTTCCCGCACGAGGTGCTCTACCGGATCCTCCGCTCGGGCAAGCTCGAGGAGCACTACCAGATCGACCCGCAGGACTCGTGGCTCGTGGCCGCCGCCGAGCGCGACCTCCCCATCGTCACGCCCGGCTGGGAGGACTCGACGACGGGCAACATCTTCGCCGCGCACGTCCTCGAGGGCGACGTGTCGAGCCCGCACCTCGTCAAGCACGGGATCGAGTTCATGACGTGGCTGGCCGACTGGTACACGGCGAACAGCGACGGGCTGGGCATCGGCTTTTTCCAGATCGGCGGCGGCATCGCCGGCGACTTCCCGATCTGCGTCGTCCCGATGCTGGAGCAGGACCTCGACCGGCGGACGCCGCTGTGGAGCTACTTCGCCCAGATCTCCGACTCGACCACGAGCTACGGCTCGTACTCCGGCGCCGTCCCGAACGAGAAGATCACCTGGGGCAAGCTGGCCGAGGACACGCCGCGGTTCCTCATCGAGAGCGACGCGACGATCGTGGCCCCGCTCATCTTCCAGTACGTCCTGGAGCGGTCGGAGGCGGAGTCGAATTAAGGCGCCCCCGGGCCTGGACGGCGGGCGTCCGCGCGGTACGTTCCGCCGCCGTTCCCACCCCCAGACCATGTTCCTCATCCCGACCCAGCTCAAACCCAGCGCCATCCACGGGACCGGCGTCTACGCCGTCGAGCCGATCGCGGCCGGCACCGTGATCTGGGAGTTCACCGACGGCGTCGACTGGCGCATCGAGGCGGACGACCTCGCGGCGTTCCCGGAGCCCTACCAGGCCCGCCTCCGGGCCTGGAGCTACCTCGACGTCGACGGCCGCTACGTCCTCTGCGGCGACACGGCCAAGTTCATGAACCACTCCGACACCCCGAACTGCGACGAGCCCGAGGGCCAGACGGTCGCCAACCGCGACATTGCGGCGGGGGAGGAGCTGACGTGCGACTACCGGACGTTCGACGTCGAGAGCCAGGAGCGAGGCGACGCCTTCGACCCGGCCGCGTCCTGAACCGGCGAAACCCCGGCCCGGCCCGCGGGTCCCACGCCGGCCGCCCCCCGACCGCCCGCATGCCGAGACGATCCGCCGTTCCACCGCCGCTCGGGGTGTCCGCATGAGGATCGCCGTCATCGGGGGGCTCGCCGCGGGGCCGGCCGCCGCCGCCGAGGCCAAGCGCCGCGCGCCCGACGCCGAGGTGGTCCTGTTCGAGGAGGGCCCGAACATCTCGGTCGGCACGTGCGAGATGCCGTACCTCATCGGCGGCGTGCTGGACCCGTCCGTCGACCTCGTGGTCGTCTCGCCCGAGGC
>CAXRFJ010000119.1:0-4556 GCA_964229475.1 Rubrivirga sp. | reverse complement strand
CTCCCGGCGGCGCACCCGGACCGCGACCGATCGGGCTCCTCGACGGGCAGGGTCGTGTCGCGTGGGGCGTTGCCACGAGCCAGGTCAGGTGTCACCTCCCAGCCGGGAAGGGGCTCCGGCGCGTGGCCGCCTGACGGGGGTGCTGACGTCCATGCACGACGACGGCCGGCCTAGAAAGAGGTCGTCCGGGAAAGGCATGAGCACTCTACGGATGGCAGCCCCACCATCCGGACTCGAGTTGGTACCCTACCCCTTCGTTCTCCTGAGCCTCCAGGATGAGCCGGGGCAGGAGGCCCATGTCGAATAGCTGGGTCGCGTCGGAGAGGCCGTGCCAGGAGCGGATCGAGCCGCGCCGCCGTCCGTCGTCCGAGCGTGCGCCGTACCGCCACCCGTCGGTGAGCCGCTCGGCCATCCAGCGGTTGTGCTCCATCTCGCCGAGCCGGCGGAAGGCGTCGGGCCCGCCCTGCTCTGCGAGGTCGCACTCGAAGGTGGCCAGGACCGCCTGCACCGCGCGGTCTCGGACGGCCTCCGCGTGATCAATCGTCGCCGTCGCCACCTCTGCGGCCCTACGGACGTCTGGATCGCCTGAGGTCAGTGCTGCCTTCGACGGCGAGCGCGGCACGAGGCCGCGCTCCTGGAGGTCCTTCAGGAAGTCGTCGTTGAGCAGAAACGTCCACCGCTCGAACATCCGTCGGTCCGCACAGGTCGCCGCCGCGTCCTCCTGGCGGGGCGCCGTCGGTGTCGTGTACGCGCGCCACATCCGCTCGAGGACGCGGTGGCCGTCGGCGGGGTCTCCGTATTTGAGGGACGCCCAGCCCTGGGTCGGGCGGTAGTCGGCGAGACATCCGGCCTCGACGGTCGTCTTACCGAACATGCGTCCCAGAGTCCTCCGGGCGAGCCACGCGGCCTCCCGGTTCGACCTATCGAACAGGGCGGAGTAGGGCGAGGGGCCACCCAACGCGCGGTACACCCTCGCGTTGGCGACCGCCGCCCGCTCGGTGGCCTCGTCCACGATCTCCGTGTAGGACGCGGTCCAGGCCCGTTGACCGAACACGTGGAGGGGGAACAGCCGCTCCCGCCGGACCTCCCGGGGGTCGTCTTCGGCCGCCCCCTCAGGCAGCGCGAGGGGCAGCCACTCCCGGCCCTCCGCCAGTTGCCGGGCGAGCCCTTCCTCTCGGTACAGGTACGCGAAGAGGGGGGTGGCGGGTGCCCCTTGCACGGTGGCCACGCCGCGGGTGAACAGGGCTTCCTGGAGCGCGAGCGCGATCCGAGCGTTCTCCGCCTCGTCGTCGAGCGCCACGATGACGGCGGGCCGAACGGGTCGGCCGGCGGGCCGAACCCGGTCGAGCACCGCGCGGATGGCCCTGGGTTCGAGGGGCGACGTGCTCCACGGCAGCCACTCTACGTTGGCTGCGTATTCCACCACGTCGGCGTGCTCGGCCGTACGCGTCTGCCAGTCGGCGTCGCTCGGGCGGGGCGCGTGGGGAGTGGGGGCCCACTCGTCGGGGGGGACCCGGTCCGGTTCGAACGAGACGCCGTCCGCCGCGAACCCGGGATGGTGCACTCGGAAGCGGGCGGCGGCCTGGGCGTGCTCGGGCCCGTGGAGCACCGTGATCCGCGGGCGGAGTCCACCCGGGAAGTGGGCCAGCCGTCCCAACGCTTCCACGACCGCCGCGGCGACGTCGCCGAACCCGAACACGACGTAGTGGGCCACCTCGTCCTGGCCGTCGCGGGGGCGGGGTGCGTAGGTGGGACCGTGAAGGGTCGCGAGGATCTGGTGGGCGGCGCGCTCGAACACGTTGAAGACGTGGACTCGGACGGGCCCTCGCGACGGGAGCATCCCGCCCTGCTGCACGGAGCGGGCCAGGAGCGGGTCGCCGACGTGGACGTACACCCGCTGCCGGACCTCGTCCCCCGCTTCGGGAGGCGAGTGCATGGCGCTCGCGTTGTCGACCTGCTGCTCGACGAGCCGGGCGGCGACGTCGAGATTCACCACGTCGTCGCCGGTGGTGACGAACACCCGGGTGGCACGGTCGAGGAACGCGCGCCGGCACGTCTCAGGGTCTCGCGCGTCGCCAGCCTCGGCGAGCACGCGTCGGTGCGCCGCGGCGGGACGGTCGAGTGCGGCGGCGTCGAGGTCGAGGGCGACGACGCTGCGAGGTGTCTCTTCCGACGGCCTCGCCGGTCCAGCGCGACCTGTGGACTTCCGGAGTGACGTAGGGGTGATGTCTTCGAGCAGTTGCGCCCCAATTTGCCCCAGGCCGACGACCGCGACGAGCTCGTTGTTCTCTGCGGCCCTCGCGATCACCCTTCGCGTCATCCGGTGCTCCCCAGCCCGTGCCACCGCTTGGACCGTCACCCACCCCGCGAGGCCTACGAGCACGATGGCGAGGAGTCGGGCCAGGACGAACGGTCCGTTCTGCGGAGTCGGGGTGGGCTGCGATAGCGTGATCATGCCGAGCGCCTCGGCTGCAATGTGCGTGCTGAGCTCCCACGGCTGCTCCTCCCAACTGGGAGCTTCGGTGCGAAACCCAGCGTCGATCCACATACCGTACGCGCTCAGCATTACGACCGCGACGACGAGCAACGCGGACCCGACGAGCTTCCATACAGCCTGAATGCTCCTAAAGATAGTAGTCACGAGCGTATGAAGTGATGCAATAGGTGCCCGTGCTGGATAGGGCTACGTGGTAGTGTGGGGCGCAAATGCAATATATTTGTCACCATAGATTCGCTAATTTTGATCTCGGAGTGAGGGTGTCTTGTTGTAATTTAGGATCCAAGTATATAGTATATATATTGTATATATCAACGCGTTGACTACAAAGCACAAATCAGCATATTATATGTTCTAGTCTATATACGTATATATTTATGCCATTACAGGCCGCGAGAACCGGATTCGGAGCAGGCGTTGGCTTGAGATCCAACAGAGCAGAAAGGTAGGCGAGAGGCTGATTGTGCTCGGCACGAAACACCCTTGTCTCTCCACCAAACTTGTCTGCCGTGAGGGCGAACTCGGCAGACTGTTCCTCCTGTGCCAGAAGGTGACGGGCCTCAGATGCAGAACCTGGTTTGTGTATCTCCGCGCCAGTGGCGACATCCCAGACCCGCGCCGTCCCGTCGTACGACGCCGTGGCGAGGCGGGCCCCGTCCGGGCTCCACGCGATAGTGGATACTTTCCCCTCTGGGTCGCAGAGGACGGCGGTCTCAGCGCCGGTGTTCGTGTTCCACACTCGAGCCGTCCCATCTTCTGATATCGTGCCGAGGCGGGTCCCGTCCGGGCTCCACACGACGGTCGACACCGCGTCCTTGTGTCCTCGGAGGACGGCGTCTTCGGCGCCAGTAGCCGCGTTCCAGACCCGCGCCGTCCCGTCGTACGACGCCGTGGCGAGGCGGGCGCCGCCCGGGCTCCACGCGGCTGAGTGAACTGCTCTTTGGTGGCCTCGGAGGGAGGCGGTCTCGGCGCCTGTGGCCGCGTTCCAGGCCCGCGCCGTGTCGTCCCACGACGTTGTGACGAGGCGGGCCCCGTCCGGGCTCCATGCGACGGAGATCAATGCGTCCTGGTGTCCTCGGAGGACGGCGTCCTCGGCGCCGGTCTCGGCCTCCCAGACCCGCGCCGTCCCGTCGCGCGACGCCGTGGCGAGGCGGGTCCCGTCCGGGCTCCACGCGATTGCGCACACGTTGCCCTTGTGCCCGCGGAGGATAGCGACCCCAGCATCGAACTCGGCGTCCCAGACTCGCGCCGTCCCGTCGTACGACGCGGTGGCGAGGCGGGTCCCGTCCGGGCTCCACGCTACCGATTCAACCCAGCCCTCATGCCCTCGGAGAACAGCGTTCTCAGTGCCGGTCTCGGCGTCCCAGACCCGCGCCGTGTCGTCGCGCGACGCCGTGGCGAGGCGGGCCCCGTCCGGGCTCCACGCCACCGAGCGCACTGAGCCACGGTGTTTCAAGGGGGGGAGGATTTCGGCGCCGGTGACCGCGTCCCACACCCGGGCTGTTCGGTCGTACGATGTCGTGGCGAGCCGGGTACCGTCCGGGCTCCACGCAATCGAGTACACAAATGTCTCGTGACCGCAGAGGACGGCGATTTCGGCGCCTGCAAACGCGTCCCACACTTGGACTGCGGCGTTGCCGAACAAACCATCCGATGCCGAGGCGATTCGGCCGCCGTCCGGGCTCCATGCGAGCACTTCGACCGGCCTTTTGTGTCCTTGGAACGTGAAGGCCTCGGCGCCGGTCTCGGCGTCCCAGGCCCGCGCCGTCCCGTCGCCCGACGCCGTGGCGAGGCGGGCCCCGTCCGGGCTCCACGCCACCGAGCGCACTGGCCCCCCGTGACCACGGAGGACGGCGGTCTCGACGCCAGTGACCACGTCCCACAGGCGGGCCGTGCGGTCTTCCGACGCCGAGGCGATTCGGCCGCCGTCCGGGCTCCAGGCGGCTGAATGCACTGGGCCCTCGTGCCCACGGAGGACGGCGGTCTCGGCGCCGGTAGCCACATCCCAGACCCACACCGTCCCATCGCCCGACGCCGTAGCGAGCCGGGTGCCGTCCGG